>JAUVCU010000242.1 GCA_030590715.1 Lentisphaeria bacterium | reverse complement strand
CAACTGATTGCAGAAGATGACTGGCCACCCTACACAATCGTGAAGAACGGTGAAGTCTCAGGATTTGCTGTTGAAGTTGTTAGAGAAATGGCGCGTCGAGTGAATCATTCAGGAGAGATTACTCCTATGGTTTGGACTCCTGCTTATAATTTACTTACAAAAGGTACAAATGTTGGCGTTTTTTGTACAGCACGGACTGCTTATCGCGAGAAGTCAATGAAATGGGTTGGACCAATATTTGTCAATGAAGGCTGCCTCTGGAAACGAAAAGGCTCTCCTATAAAAATAGTCAAACTAGAAAGCCTTAAAGACGTACAAATTGGTGTGATCAGAGATACTTTTATGCATCAGCATTTAAGAAATAATGGTGCCGGTAACTTCTTTTACGCAGATTACTTCAAGCAACAGTATGATATGCTTGTGAACTCCCGATATGATTTGATGGCATCAACAGCTGCAAATGTTCATGGCTATGCGGAAGATAACAAAGAGGTGTTTACTGAAATAGAAAAGGCTTTTGTCCTTCAACGAATTGGCGGCTATCTGGCTTTCTCAAAGGATATCTCTGATGAAACCATCCTGCAGTGGCAGAACGCTTTGGATAGTATGAAAAATGACGGTTCATTTACTGAAATTTATCATCGAATGCTACCGGGTCAAGAGCTTCCGAAGGATATTGCAGTTCCTGGTTTATTTAAATACAATATGATAAGGTGAATTGTTCTTATGAACTAACAAAGTATCTGCAGAGAAAGGTGGTAGAGCATGATTGAAGTTACAGAAAAAATCAGATTAAAAGACTCATTGTCAGGGCGCCTCATGACTGCTATGACCTTGATATATTTTGGTGTTACAGCTGTTATGACTCTCACCAATTTCTATATCGTTTATGGAGATACCAAAGAGCAAGTCAAAAAAGAGCTGCAATTAATTGAAAAGGCATTTGCTCTAAACCTCAGTTACTCGTTATGGACCTTTAACAACAACCATGTCAATTCAAACGGCATTGGTATATTGCAGTCACCCATTGTCAAGGGTGTTCAGATATACAATCAACAAGGTCAGATGCAATTCTCACAAGGTCTTGTGAGCAATGAGACCGGCGATGAGTTATATATTGGCGAGTCGGGTCAACAAAAAAAGGCTCTGGATTCTGGTTTGTTTTCGTATAAATTTGATTTAGTCCAAAAAAGTGGGAAAAAAGAGTTCCGTACAGGAAGAGTTGTTGTCTACTCAAACGATACTGTTATCCTGAACAGGGTGACGCTGGGCTTTTATATTATAATTGCTAATGCTCTAATTACTTCTATTATACTCTGCGCTTTCTTTCTCTGGGCATTTAAATATTACCTTATCAATCCCCTCAAGTCTATGACTCGCCAAGTTGAGAAAATAGATCTTCAAACTCTTGACGAAATTTTTGTTTCTGCATTGAGGAGTAACAAAAATGAGTTGGTTCTTTTTGCAGACAAGATTAATTTAATGATTAGAAACGTCAAGAGTTCCCGCAATGAACTGCTAAGCTTAAACTTAGGTCTAGAAAGTATGGTTAGCGAACGCACTGCAGAGCTGGCAATGTCAAATGAAGACCTCATGACGCAAAAAGAACGAGCCGAAGCTGCCAACCAGGCCAAAAGCGTGTTCCTCGCCAATATGTCGCATGAGATTCGTACGCCGATGAATGCGGTTCTCGGTTTCACTGAGATATTGAAAGGTACTGATATAAACGCTAAGCAGAGCCACTATATTGAGTCGATACACTCCAGTGGTAAAGCACTGTTGAGTCTGATCAATGATATTCTAGACCTGTCAAAAGTTGAAGCGGGGAAACTTGAACTGCAGTACGGATCGGTGTCGTTGGGTAACCTGTTCGCTGAACTCGAAACCATTTTCCAGCAGAAAGCAGCAGATAAGGGACTTAAGATCAATATCGTTATTGATCCTAATACGCCATCAGCTTTGGTTATGGATGAGACACGGATTCGGCAGGTACTTATTAATCTCATTGGTAATGCTCTTAAGTTTACCGACAAGGGATTTATCCGTTTGAGTGTTGAGTGCACATTTTCCGAATCAACACATAGTCAGGTTGGGCTGACCTTGAAGGTTTCTGACAGCGGGATTGGTATTCCGGCTGATCAATGTGATAAGATATTTGGAGCCTTTGAACAAATATCAGGGCAGAAGGTCAAAGTGTATGGGGGGACCGGTCTGGGACTTGCTATCAGTAAACGCCTTGTCCAGATGATGGGAGGGACTGTTCATGTAGAGAGTCAACTGGGCAAAGGATCTTCATTTATTCTTAATATACCTGCTGTTGAGGTCGCTGCTGTAGATAGCATTGAATCGGGTGAAGGGACTATTGCAGACGCTGACTGTATACACTTTGAACCGGCAGCTATTCTTGTCGCTGATGATGTGGATTATAACCGCGAGATCCTGAAAACATATCTTGGTGATTTTGGCTTCTCAATTATTGATGCTGTTGATGGAAAAGATACTCTTTCAAAGATATACGACGTTCATCCTGACTTGATCCTGCTGGATATGAAGATGCCCGGCATGAGCGGATACGATGTTGCGCGAACATTGAATGCAGATTCTTCCGTTGTTGATATTCCTGTCATTGCCGTCACCGCCTCGGCCCTCACAAAAGATGAAGAGGTCATCTCAAAGCTATGCGATGGTTATCTGCGCAAGCCGGTTACTAGAGAGCAGCTGATCACAGAAGTAATGAAACACCTGCCATATACTGTCTCAGAAGAATCAGCTGTTGAGCTTCCTGAGAATCAGTGCGTAGCAGAAATAGCCGCAGCACAAATTCCTGAAGACTTATCTCTGATTCCGGAAGAGTTTATTGCTGAAATGCATAAAGCGGTAAAGATAGGATATGCAAGCCTAATCTCCGAGCTTATTGAAAGTATATCAACGGACTTCCCTATTTTTTCAGCCCAACTTCAAAAAGCAGCCGACAACTTCGACTTCGCCGCAGCACTGGGGTTATTGGATAAGCTGGATTCAAAAGAAGTTCCGGTCGTGCTCTCCACAGAACAGAGTGGTGAACTCAAAGCCCTCCTGTCAGGAGAACTTCACAACGACTGGGAACGCTGTTCTCAGAAATTTATTTTTTCAGATATCGCCGCATTTGCCGAAAAGATCAAAGAGCTGGCTGAACAATACAATTATCAGCCGTTGGCGAAATGGGCCGATGAACTGAAGCTGCAGACCGACTTATTCTCGACCACAACCGTCAAGACCCTGCTGCTGCAGTACCCTGAATTTATTGAGGACTGTAATACGAAAAGAAGTAGCTGAAGGTTTCTGATGTTCTTGGTGGCAGCCAAACATATCTACGCACCTTCATTCCCGGCTCAAGTGAGCAAGTTCGCTACCGTAGCAGACACCTTCGACTTCGGCGGGATTCTCAAACAACTGGATGAATTGTCTGACGATCAACAACTGTCAGACAGGCTCTACCCTTAACCGCATCTCTGATATTCAAAGCTTTTGTTTTTTTACTTGTTCTTACTTCTATTCCTCTAGAAGTGATGATAACTGTAGATGGTCTGTTGCGATGACGATTTGACTGTATCGAATATATGCCTTGCTTCGCGCCTGGTCGTGACCGCCTTTGCTCCGATATCGCACATCGTGTGTTCTATAAAGCGTTTTGAGCCGAGGATCAGACTGTCTGTGTAATAATTGCAACGCCGTAAAAACATCAATCTTAAGTCTAGCCTCCCATCTGTTTGCACGGCAGTTTCCTTTGCTTCCAAATCATGCTGTTCTTTTGCGATGGTGTAGTGTATATCTTTCCGCAGCCGCTTTTCTATTTTATCTATATTCCAGTCCTTTGCAATTTATCCGTGATAACGTCGCATATGTTTGTGAAACTGCGCAGCAAACG
>JAUVCU010000341.1 GCA_030590715.1 Lentisphaeria bacterium | reverse complement strand
TCCAATAAGATATGATAAATACAAGTCTGACCATTTAGATTATCATTATCACTCTTAATCAGGAGAAATTAAAATGGCTCGAATAACCGAAATAGATAACTTGTTATTTCCCGTCGAACTACATCCGGTATTTACTGAATATTGCGATAATAATTACTGCAGTCCCCGCAGAATAATGATACCGAACAGACAGGTCGTTATGAATACCAGATCGGGCCGGCCGCTCGGCGTTGTCAGCAGCAGTTACCGGATCGTAAGCAATGAAAAAGCTATTGATATGGGTAAGCACTGCTGTGAACAAATTTTCGGCCCCGGTGAAGGTAAAAACATTGAGATATTCAATGTCGATGCCCCTTCAACCGGGAGTTTCTGCCATATCGATCTGGTTCACAAAAACTATTCTATGAATCTTTACGACAATGGTGACAGCCCCGAAACATACATTCCCTATATCCGAGTGACGAACAGCTACAATCGATCCCGGGCTCTGAAATTTGAAGTAGGACTCTGTCGAAAATTATGCCTAAACGGAATGATATTTGAATCTGAGACAATAGAATTCAAATTTAACCATACAAAAAACTCAATTGGTACACAAATCGACTTTTCATACAGTAAAGAAAAGCTTTCCCGTCTGATCTCCCGGTTCAAAGATTACACACTCAGCTTAAGCACATTCGAAGTATCACCAGATCATGCGTTAGAGATAATGCGCCTAGTATTTGGTGTTAAGGAGAATAAAACCAACACTTCAAATAATGCAGAAAACAGAAATAAAAACTATGAGCACCTCATCCATGAATTTGAGTTTGTCGTGGACATATACAACGAAGAACTTGGAACTAATGCATACGCTCTGTTCAACGCTATCACCCACATCGCTTCCAAACCGCCCAAGAATCCCCTTTTCAGAAAAGAGATAAACTCGCTTCAGAGAACAGCCGGCAAATGGCTACATTCTTTCCAGAATGAAATAAACAGTAAAGACTTCAATATCGACGCATACATTCACTCATTAAAGAGCACTAATAAAGTAAATAAAACCTGAAGATATAAACGTGAACACTATATAAAAATGATTTGAGGGTCAGGCGTGATGATTTATCTGTTTCTCAAAACGCTGCTTATGACCTCTTTTGCATAGGTGTATGCACGCGGCTCGCCACTGGCTCGTGGCCCGGCTACATTTAAAACGGCTATATGATTCTCGGCGATGAAGGTTCTAATTTTCTCAGAGGCCTCTTCAATAGGCAAATCGTTTACATCAACAAGAACAAACGGTTTCTTCTCCTGTTTACAGAACACAATTGATTGAGCGGTACCGCACGAGGGCTCTCCGAAATAAATAATGGCCGTGCCATCGCTGTCGATAACATTTTGTCTGGTGCGTTCTTTGTACCCGCCACCAGCCAATTCCTTTACCGGATATCGTGAAGGAATAATGCCATCTTCAGCCAGCCTGTCCTCCGGGCACCAGCCTCCCGCTTCAACACCGCTGTCCAGTGCTGCATCAAGCGCTGCTCGATCAACTCCCGTCTGCCCGCCTGACATAATCTTTTGTAGAGTCCGCATCTACGATCTCCAAATGTAGTGCATAAGTTCAAACAATAGTGCTACTACCTCAAGAATAAGCCTTTAGCTTTATAAAAGCAAAGTTGACTTTAGACTACGTAGAACCTGAAACGACATTCTCACTTTTCTGCAAAAACATTCGGTAAATATCATCGCATAAACGGTTATATCTTGCTCTGGGACAGCGGAATAATTTATAATATATATAGGGGAACAGCATTAGAAGATCGGTGAGATTTGAAACCGGAGAATTAACAGATCTCCGCATCTAGCCACCTCACCCGGTCTCAGGTTCTGCATTAAACGGGAGGTACTGACCATGAATATTTATCAAACAGCCATGCAGATGGAAAAAGAAGGGAAAGCAATGTACAAACACATGCTGACCAAAGCCGAAAATAAAGGTGAACGAAGCATCCTGAACATGCTTATCAGAATGGAGGAAAATCATTACGAAATATTTGAAGCAATGGAAGAAAAACATCATCCGGTCAATGTAAAAAAACTGTCAATATCACTGATTGATCAAACATTACTGGACATGAAACAGCATAAGGAACAGATGGCATTCGGAATTGGTGGAATGGGAATTTATGAACAGGCAATCAATCTGGAAAAAACAAGCGAGTCAAGATACCGACATTTGGCTGATGAAGCGGCAAGCAAGGATGAACGCCATCAATTTCTCGAAATAGCCGAAGAGGAACACAAACATCTTGGAGCACTCCGGAGTATTGTCGACTTTATCAAAGCCCCCGAACATTACCCGGCTTTCGCTGAGTTTAGCCAACCTGACGATGTTTAAATAGATACTGTGTGCTGTCTTGTTTAAAAGGTGGGGGATGTTTCTTTTTCTTTTTTCACCACTAAGTATTAAGGATCCAAGAAAAGGTATATGAAAGAAACAGGCTCTGTTCCAGTTAAGTGTGGGATTTAGATTGATGTGGAAAAACTGCGTTAGCTGTGTTAATTCACGCTTCAGCGTGCAAGCAATATTTATTGCAGACAAACTTGGCGATACCGACAAAAGAGTATTGGCGTTAAGCCGCGATTTGGCAATTATTTTCTTCTGAGCTTAAAATCGCGGAGAATCTGTTGTTAAGAGCTCCCAAAACGACCTCTGGTTCTGAAATGGCAGTTA
>JAUVCU010000281.1 GCA_030590715.1 Lentisphaeria bacterium | reverse complement strand
GCCATCTATACACCAAGCGTAATGAATACTCCCAGCTCGAGAAGCAGATATAGTTTGCGCGGCCAGAAAGGAAGCCGACGTTTCCAGCTGCTATAGGCACTCTTCGATGTTGTTTTCTTGCGCTCTTCAACAAAACGTTTTCCCGTTTCTCCAGTGGGTTTTATTCGACTGCTCATTTTCTTCTTTGGTAATTCCTGAACAGCTCCTGTTTTGGGGGGATCTTCAGACTGTGCAAGCACATTAGCGCTAAGCGCACAGTTAAGAAGCATCGCGCACAAGAATAATCGAAGAATACTTTTCATGGTTATTATAGACTCTTAATCGCTGTGTCTAGGTGTTTGAAGTAGATTTCAAGAATTGCATCGTTGTAGCCAAGTGGTTTTGTACAGGTTGTTTCTCTTGCCGAAATAATATTTTTCCACGCTTCGGCTTCTTCTCCCATGATATCGTTCATAACGTGATCTCCAGCAACAATCATCAGCGGTACAAAATTCACTTTCCCGCTTTTTGCCGCAAGATCTTTGACCGTCGCAAGTTTATCGGTTCCTGGAAGACCTTCAACAGAACAAACATACGTATCGTTTGTATTGGCTAGAACAACGTCATTAAAATCGACGATTCGTTTGTTGTATTCAAGGTGGTGGTCATTCCCGTGCGCAACAAATACGTTAGGTGCATCGTTGATCATCGATGGTTTTACTGCAGCAAGAACTTCATTCAGATCCTGGTCTTCAGCTAAAAGAGCTTTCCCTACACTGACATTGAGTCCTGTCATATCTACTTTTTTGATTTCGTTGAATTCCTGACCGGGAGCAATGTGAAGTGACTGAACTACTATGTCTTTTACATTTTTGCTTCTAAGGTCAGCAATAACTTCTTTCAGGTTGTACGTAATAACGCCCTGCTTTTTCAGCTTCTTTTGAATGAATGACGATGTGAACGCCCACCGTACTTCGTGTCCTGCGAATCGTTCTTTAGTCTTTTCGTTAATGTAATCAAACACTTTTCGTGCATGGTCTACGGAAGTTCCGAATGCAGTGAGTACGATGACTGGCTTGTTTTCTTTTTTTTGATTGAAATAACAGCAAGATGCCAAAAGAGATGATACTGCAACCGAAGCGAGAATTACTAATTTTGTTGAAAACTTCATGATTTATTTCCTTTTTTTTTATTATGTCCTTGCTGCATATGAAATATTAAAGTTGAGTGGAACACAGCTCTCCAAAGCCTCGTTGCACGTCGGCGACGTTTGCGAATGTAGTTCGCACTTGGAGTGCGGTGGTTTGCACCGCTTTTAATTCTCTTTACACAGTTAATAGGACTATGTTTATTTTCTCTTTTTAGATTCAATTACAAGAGCGTTGACAGCAGACGCTGCGATCGGACTTCCGCCGCGTACTCCAACGTTTGTGATATAGCAGAGATCGCTTTCAAGCAGAGCCTGTTTTGATTCTGCGGCTCCCACAAATCCGACGGGAGTTCCGACTACAACAGCGGGTTCGATTCCGCGTGTTTCGTACAGCTCAAGGATTTTCCAAAGAGCTGTCGGAGCATTACCGATAGCTACAATTGCGCCGTCAATTTTGTCCGCCAGCATTTCCATTGACATATATGCCCGCGTTGTACCTGCCGCTTTTGCATTTTCAATAACTTGTGGATCTTTAATAATGCAGATCTTCTCATTATCAGCGCGGGTGATTCCAGACATTAGCATATGTACATCGCAGATTATCGGCTTTCCATTTTCGATCGCTTTCATTCCGCGCTCAAGAGCATCTTTGTGAACTCGAACGCTATCACCGAATTCAATATCGGCAGTTGCGTGAATCATTCTTCTTACTATCGGATATGATTCCGGATCGTAATCTTCAATTTTTACTGCTTTATTGATGATTTTCATGCTTAGGGCTTCGATATCTTTGCCCAGAACAGGAAGGCCTTCCATGAGAGGGTGGCTCCATTTACTCATTGTCGTTTCTCCGGTTTTTCATGCAGAAGTTTATAAATGACCGGGCTAGATCAGATTTTGATGCCCAGTGTAAGTGTACGTAGCTGACCAGGATATTTTCTTTGAAATATCCTTCTGTGCTGCTGATTGTTCCCCGTCGGCGAGTTGTATCGTAAATTTCTTTCCAGCCGTTTTCTTCAAGGCTGTCTGATGTTATCTCAGAATAGTGGAATTCGTGGCCGCGGATAACCGTGCCTTTTGATCCGAAATGTGAATCGGTATTCAGTGTGACTTCGGTGTATCCGAGCATCTTACGTTTTTCCAGCATTTGCGTAGAGAGCGGAGCCACAGCACATAATTCATAGGCTCCGTCGGCTGTTTCTATTTTTTCGCCAAGATACATCAAACCGCCACATTCCGCATAAACCGCATTTCCTGCGGCTGCAAAATCGGATAATGACGTGAGCATAGATTTGTTTTCAGAAAGCTCTTTGGCGAAAAGTTCCGGATATCCGCCCGGAATATAGAGTGCATCAATGTTTTCGGGCAGTGAGCTATCCTTTAATGGAGAAAATCGGATGATCTCGGCTCCTGCACTTTCCAAAGCCTGAATATTATCCGGATAAGCAAAATGAAACGCTTCGTCATCTGCCACTGCAAGTTTAATTTTCGGCGTATCAATTTGTTCCGGTTTGAAGTCTGCAGAAGTCTGTTTTGAGCTTTTTTTTGCAACTTCTAATAGTTGATCTATGTCAATATATTCTTCGCAGGCTTCAGCCAGTGCATCACAATCATTTTCGGTAAAGTTCTGCAGGTTAGCGGAAACAAGTCCCAGATGGCGTGATGATAACTGCGGCAGCGAATTATTGGGAATAGCTCCAAGCAGGGGAGGGAGGTTCATGTGTTGCAGGGCATTATCCAAAAGCTTTCCGTGTCCGGCAGAGCCGACGCGGTTGGCGATAACTCCTGCTATTTCAACTCCCTTTTCAAAAGTGGAAAAACCGTGAATTGTTGCGGCAAAACTTCGTGCAACGCCCGATGCTTCTCCAACTAATAGAACCGGGATCTCGCATTCTTTGGCAATTTCGGCTGTGGAACCGCGTAGGCTGTCAACGGAAGCCCCGTCGAAAAGTCCCATAACACCTTCTATAACTATGATGTCTGCGTCGTTTCCACAATTGTGGATCTGGCGGTTAACGTAATCAAGGCCGCACATCCAGCCGTCGAGGTTATAGCTGGTGCGCTGGGCGGCGATGCTCAAATAAAGAGGATCAAGAAAATCGGGGCCGACTTTGAAAGGCTGGACCTTCAGGCCTCTTTTACGCAATGCGGCAACGATACCCAATGTGAGGGACGTTTTTCCCGCGTTACTTGACGTTCCGCCGATTATTATCGCTGGCACTCTCTGCATTTTAATCTTCCACATTCATTTATAAATTTTATCTTTACACAAAAAAACCGACACTTCGC
>JAUVCU010000203.1 GCA_030590715.1 Lentisphaeria bacterium | reverse complement strand
GATAACCGTACGCTGCTGCTCTGCCATCCGCATCATTACCACATTTAAAACCAGCGCCGCAACGCTCAGAAATATCAGTGGCATTGCCACGGCTTCGATCTTCAGTCCGGTCAGCTCGGCTGTCAATGTTAGATTTGACATCTGGTCCTTGAGAGGTGTTCTCGAGTAGACGCCGTATGGTTTGAGCTTCTCTTCTATTTCTTTGAGTACGGCATCCGGAAACTCCCACGCTTCGGGCGTGAGCATTCCGACTATGCTGTTGCAGGCTCCGTGAAAGCCGAAAACGTCATTTGCCAGCTGGCGTTTTATCCAGAATATTCCGTAAATATCGGGTCCCGGTACTATGCCTCCGGGCGGGACGAGGTATATGTGTTCACTGCTGACTGCAGTCCCGACCACAAACAGCCGTTTGCTCCGGCCGTTCAGAATCAGTCTGAGCCAGCTGCCGGGCTTTATATTCCTTGCCGCGGAAAATGATTCCGATATTATTACTTCGTTCGGGTTTTCACGGGTAAAATAGCTGCCCTGTTTTAAAACAAAGCCGTTAACCACTGGTATCGGATCTTCAGGCATCGATTGTACCAGTCCGCTGATCGGTTCATCTACTCCTTCCATATCAACGATAACGGGGAATACAATGCGGTGCCTGATATCTGAAACTCCTTTTATCCCGTCCAGTTTTCGAACTGCGGATAATGGCGCTTTTTTCAGATCAATCCAAAAATCAGCCATGCGGCAGTCAGAATAGTAAGAAAAGCGTGCATCGTCGAGATTGTAGTAAATAGAGAGCATTCCGACCAGGCATCCGGTCCCGACTGCGATAATTGAAGCGACGGCAATCAGCATTGTTTTGGATAAGCCGAGGTCGCGTCTTAGTTTTCGGTCGAGTACCTTCATCATGCATCCTCCACATACGAGAGAGGGGTTTCGTTCCGGTACAACTCGTCAATCACACCGTTCCCGATGTGAGCAACCTGGTGCCCCATCTTCACAATCGGCAGGTCATGGGTGATGATCACCAGTGTTATTCCCTGTTCACGATTCAGATCGATGAGGGTTTTGAGTACCATGCTGCTCGTTTTTGCATCCAGCGCTCCGGTCGGTTCGTCGCACAGAATAAGTCTCGGTTTTTTGACCAGTGCGCGGGCTATAGCGATCCGCTGCTGTTCTCCGCCGGATAACTGTGCAGGAAATGAATGTGCCCGTTGTTCAAGGCCGACAAGCTTCAGCGCTTCCATAGGAGCCATCGAATCGGGTGAAAGCTCGGTAACTACCTCTATGTTTTCTTTTGCGGTAAGCGTTGCGACAAGATTATAGAACTGGAAAACAAATCCGATATTGTCCCGGCGGAACTCGGTAAGTTCGGAGTCTGAGTATTTGGTGATGTCACATTGATCCAGAGTGACAGTCCCCGAAGAAGGACGGTCGATTCCGCCGATGATGTTCAGCAATGTGCTTTTACCGGAACCGGAGGCCCCATGGATAACCGTTATTTCGCCGGATCGGATTTCAAGGTCAATTCCCAACAGGACAGGAACGTTCACCTCTCCCATGCAGTATGTCTTGCGGATCTCTTTAAGTACAATTTCCGGATAAGCACCACTCATCGTCAACTCCTTAACCAAACACTATCTCATATAGATTATACGGGAAAAGGCCCAGACATTCCAATTGAGGCGCAGCAGCTCGTTTACCTTTCTAAATTGTAATGGTTTTGTAACGCAGCGTAATAATAAGATTATTTACAATCCTCTCGTGCTGATATACTTTAATAGTAACATCTTTTAATTTTAAATTACAATTGAGGATACAAAAATGAAAAAGATACTATTAACACTCGCGTGTTCGGCAATGCTTCTTTCTGGAGCTAATGCTGATGCGACAAAAGAAGCTATTCAAATTCAAAATGCATTTTCGGAAGTTGCCGACAAAGCATTTCCAGCCGTTGTCGTTATTGATGTTTCAAAAACAATTAAATCTCAGCATTCTATACCTCAACTGCCGCCGGAGTTTGAGTACTTCTTCGGTCCGAGAAGGTTCTTTCAGCGGCCGCAGCGTGTTCCAGATAGGGAAGTGAAGGGAAGCGGATCGGGATTTATCATCAATAAAGAAGGCTACATCGTGACGAATCACCATGTTGTGGGAGGCAGTGACCGTATTACTGTTCAGTTTGAAGACAAAAGAGAGTATGAAGCAAAACTTATAGGATCGGATCCGAAAAGTGATCTAGCCGTGATAAAGATAGATGTAGATGAAGACCTGCCTTATCTTGAACTTGCCGATTCGAATAAAGTCAGAGTCGGGCATTGGGCCATTGCCATAGGTGCTCCTTTTGATATGGATTATTCGATGACTGTCGGAGTTGTTAGTCAGAAATCCAGAGCTGTCGGGTTGAATATTTATGAAAACTATATTCAGACAGATGCTTCTATCAATCCAGGGAACAGTGGTGGGCCTCTTCTCAATATTGAAGGGAAAGTGATCGGTGTTAATGATTTTATCATCAGCCCGAATGGCGGGCAGGGTGGAAATATTGGTCTTGGTTTTGCAATTCCGAGCAATATGGCAAAAAGCATTATCAGTCAGCTGATAGAAGAGGGAAAAGTCTCCCGCCCATGGATCGGCATTGCAATGCAGGATCTTGATGAAAAAATAAAAAAGCATCTGGATGTTGATAAAGGTGTTCTGGTGCGGGAAGTCTTTTCAGGGAATCCTGCAGACGAGTACGGAATGAAACCTGGTGATGTAATTATAAAAGTCGGTGACGAAGAGGTGAATAGTTCTCACGACCTTCAGTTTGCTATTTTAAAATTCAAGCCGGGTGAAATGATACCGATGGAGATTGTCCGTGACGGTGATGTGGAAGAGATCAAGGTGAAAGCAGGCCGTCAGAAAGATGATGAAGTTGCAGGTGAAAATTTAAATGACTGGAGTAAGGTAAATAATAAGCTGCTTTCAGATTATGGGCTTGAACTTACAGAAGAAAGAGAAGAATTGATTGTAAGTAAAGTAATTTCCAATTCATCGGCAGATATCAGCGGGGTGGTAAAGGGAATGCAGATTATCGCAGTTAACAAGAGAAAGGTAGAAAGCATTAAGGATCTCAAAAAGATTCTGAAAAATGTGGGGGATACTATCCTGCTTTATTTAAGTGATGGTCGCTCCAACTTCTTCGTTGTGTTAAATAAATAGCAGATTTCCTCCCTCAGTTAACATACTGTTATTAGACTGAGGTTACATCGCATTATTTCAGCTGAGATAATACGTTGCACTTAATAAATTTGTTAAAACAAACGCTGATATTAGCCCAGTAAAATTATAAATATTAATAGAGGTCAGGTTAATTCACAGACCTCTATTTATTCTGAAACTGAAGAAACAAACCTGAAGCCTATTCTGAATATAGTCACGGAACACGATGGTGATGAGCAGGGAGTGTAACTCTAGCAAGCTATAAGGGTTTGTGGTAAAATGTAACAGGGCTGGTAGTTATACTATATTGGCATAAGGAGTGCTCTTAACGTTGAAGTCAGATGAGAATATGTTGAAAAGAATCTTATCATTAATAATATTCGTGTCGATATGGCAGGTATGTTTTATTTCTGTTTACGGTCAGGAACAGCCAAGTGCTCTAGCTAACGATTTTTCGTTGAGGCCTGTTTCTAATTCATTGAACCTGGCCCCGTCTGAAGTGACGTGGTTAGAAAGTCATCAGGTTATCAGAGTCGGTGTCGATCCGGAATTTGCCCCCTACGAATTTATAGACAGCGAAGGTCGCTATACCGGAATCGCATCTGATTATTTGAAGTTGTTTGAAGAACGTTTGGGGATCCGTTTCGAGATCGAGCGTGGTTTGACCTGGGGTCAGGTTATGGATGGGGCAAGGGGCAGAACTATCGATATTCTTCCCGCAGTAAAGGTTACTGAAGAGCGGAAGGCATATTTAAATTTTACCAAATCTTATCAGAAAGCGACATTCGTTACTGTGACTAGAGAAGATTATCCATCAGTTGAAAGCCTGAATGATCTGGCTGACTGGCCGGTGGCATTGGTTAAAGACTATGCCGCTTCCGAAGTAGCGCTTAAACTTCAGCCAAAGATAAAACCATTCTACGTTGATACTATTGCGGAGGGGCTTCGAGCTCTGGCAACAGGCAAAGTGGATGCAATGGTTGGCCACCAGGGAGCATTAGCATATCAGATTCGGGAATTTAGTCTTGTTAACCTTAGAATAACTCCGTTGGCCGAGGTGCCTACTTCCGGGCTTTCAATTGGAATACGTAACGACTGGCCGGAGTTTCAATCTATACTGAATAAAGCAATTGCCTCT
>JAUVCU010000182.1 GCA_030590715.1 Lentisphaeria bacterium | reverse complement strand
ACCAGAAAACACAGACGTACCTTCATAATAAATTATACCATGGTTCTGGAATATGAATTTAAGGTATGATCACAAGACTGCAAATGCTTACAAGAATTCTACCGCCGAGAAATATTCTGTTTCACAATAATAAAAAAAAGTTCAAAAAACGATTGATTAAGACTAGTCTTTCTGTTATTATTTTTTAACTTTTCCGGAATTAATATTTAAACGACAGTAAAGGAGTTAAATCATGTTCAAAAAACTAGCGTATATGGCGGCAGTGACAGCATCAGCTTCAATTATCACAGGATGTGCGAGCGTGGATGTGGCGAAGGAGTTCAACACTCAGAGAGTAACCGTAGAGAGAACGACCCCCGTAGCACACGTAAATGGAAGTACATGGGGACTTTACTGCCTGAACATTCCACTGATTACGGGAAGCACAAAAGAAGTGGGACAAATAGCGTTTGGTGAGGATTCGGTCAACATCCAATCTGTTGTGGATATAGTAACGAAGAAAAGCAAAATGCTTGGGGCAACAAAAACAACAGACCTGACATCGAGTAACGGCAGCACATGGATCCCAATACCACCATTTGTATTCTTCCTTAAAGCTACTGAAGTTTCTGGAAACGCTGTTAAATAACAGATTGTTCACATTGTCAAAAGCCCGCACATTGTTGCGGGCTTTTTTTTGCTCTTGAGAGTTTTAAGTGATTAAGTTAAGACTAAAACGAAAGGTTCGCCTTTGAACAAAAGGCTATTTAAAACGTAGTGACTTAAAACTTCTGCAGACAAAAAAAAAGCGAAATCAAATTATGATTTCGCTTCTTGGAAAACTGAAAAAAGATTAGCTGTTAGCAGCAACAACTTTCTTTGGGTGTTTCAGTGTTTCTTTTACTTCTTTACCAGACATAGTAGCGATAACTTCTTCGTTAACACCTAGTCCAGCAAGACGGCGAGCCTGTGCACGTTGAGTATTGCGTTTCTTAGCTCCACGCTTTTTCGGGCGTACCATGTTCTTGTTTCTGAAAGTACTTGTAGCCATGATTTTCTCCTAATTTTTATATATTAAATTTTGTATATTTTTAATTTATTCACTTTGAGAAGCGAAATTTACCACACCTTCATTCAATTTCAATTATCATCACACACTTATTTGCAAACTCTTACAAGCATGGCTGAATCGAGGCAAGAAAGCTATCTTTAAAGGTATTTTAGGCATAAAAAAAGAGGAGATGCGATATATCACATCTCCTCTGAAACTTCGCTAAAAGTCTAAATCACCGGGAACTATCCGATAGCTTCAGTACCTTCTTGGCCTGTTCGGATACGAACGCAGCGAGAGATATCTGTAACAACGATCTTTCCGTCACCGATATTACCAGAACGAGCACCTAGAACGATAGCGTCGATTGCACTCTGCTCGAACTCTGTGTTTACGAAGATTTCAACTTTGATCTTATCAAGAAGATTTACGTTGATAACTTTACCGCGGTAGTGCTCAGTGTATCCTTTCTGCTGTCCACATCCACGAACTTTGCTTACCGTCATTTTGTGGATATTTGCAGCATAAAGCTCTTGCTTAACAGATTCCAACGCTTCCGGCTGAATAATAGCTTCGATCTTTTTCATTATATAAATTCCTTAATTTTTCTATTTTTGATATCGTTATGAGCTTAAAGAGCTTCTTCAGGGTAAGCTTCGATATCATGAATAACACGGTCAGCACCAAGCATCTCTTCGTGGTCTGTAAGTTTCAGTCCGAAAATCGCTTTAACAATTCCAAATACAATAAACCCTGCCGACAGTGCAAATACAATAACTAGAACGGTACCTACAAGTTGTGACATAAAGCTTACTTCAGCTTGAGCTCCAAGAGCTTTGCTTCCGAAGATACCAGCGGCGATTCCACCCCAGCTACCAACGATACCATGTAGAGGCCATACACCAAGTACGTCGTCAATTTTTAGTTTTTCAGTTTCAATAGTAAACATAAAGTAGAAGATGATTGCTCCGATCGCACCGATAGTGAAAGCGGCGAACGGGTGAACATTTGCACTTGCAGCACAAATAGCAATAAGACCAGCAAGAGCACCATTATGTGTGAAACCTGCATCATTACGTGAGATAACAAGACCACCGATGATACCGCCGACCATAGCCATAAGACTGTTAACCGCAACAAGACCAGAAGCAGCTTCCATAGAAAGGCCACTTACCACATTGAATCCAAACCATCCGACACATAGGATCCAGCTACCAAGAGCAAGGAACGGGATGTTGGATACAGCAGGCGCACCATTTTTGTAACGGTTACGACGTGCTCCAAGAAGGATTACAGCAGGAACAGCAAGCCATCCTCCTAGTGAGTGAACTACAACTGATCCGGCAAAGTCGTTAAAGTTTCCGCCACACGTTTCAGTAATCCAAGCGTAAAGACCCGTTAAGAAAGTACCGTCGAGGTTACCCCAAAGAACAGCATGACAAAGAGGGTAAGCAAATCCGGCAAGAATTGCATTGGCAACAACCATAGGCCAGAATTTAGCACGTTCAGCAATACCACCACTGATGATTGCCGGGATACATGCCGCAAACGTCAGGAAGAAGAAGTATTTCATTAATGTAACGCCATTTGCTTCCGCAAGTATCGCTGGATCAAGTAAGTTTACTCCCATGGCAATTGGAGCTCCAACTACGAAGAATACCAGAGTACTTACACCCCAGTCAAAAATAATTTTCTGCAGTGCATTAACCTGATTCTTTTTGCGAACTGTTCCCAGTTCAAGAAAAGCAAATCCGGCATGCATACTGAATACCATCACCGCACCGATGAATAGAAAAATCATATCTAGTGCATTTGAAGACACTACCACTTTCTCTACAACTGGTGCTGCAACTTCTTGAGCACTTGCTGCTGCGCACATTGCTGCCAACGTACACAATGTTACTACTTTTTTCATTTCTTACCTCTTATTGGTTTTATTTTTGAAATTCAAAACGCCATTTAGCAACCTACATGCCAACATTTTCGTAAGACACGCTAACACATAATTGTCAACAACTTACAAAAACGGATCAAATTAACAGCATTTCACATAAACAACATTTTTGTGATTTGTAAATTAAGTAAAACCTACCATTTATTACATTTATGGAATTATTTATGCGAAGTGAAACAATTGTCGCAGACAATCTTGTATTCCCGTTTTGTGGCAGTTGGAAAACGAATAAACAGAAACGGACAAAATTGAAAATTTACGAGTAAAAAGATATTATAAGCGAAGGCTTATCAAGGCACGAGAATAAACCAGGATCATTGGTAATGAACACTACGAAGGATAGCAATGAACCTTGTGTTTTCTAAAGGTTCATCATACAATTACGCATAAACAAGCGGACGGTATTTTATGGATTTGGAAACACATTTTCTTTCTCCTGAAAGAAGCAGTGACGAGAGCATACAAGAAGAGTTTGAACAACTTAATCAAACAGACAACCTGCCTGAATTGATAAATGCAATGCCGTGCCTCGTAGCTGTCTTAGACGAAAACAGACAGATAGTCTACTGTAATAAATCACTACTGGGACTTCTAAATGCCACCGACCTTTCAGAAATAATAAGCAAACGTCCGGGAGAAGCACTGCACTGCATGCACGCATTCGACTGTTCAAGCGGATGCGGTACCGGTGAACACTGTAAATTCTGCGGAGCAGCCAAGGCCATAAGCGAGTGCATGGAAACAAATAAAGCAGTAACAAAAGAATGCCAGCTCAGCAGTGCACTGCTGGTCTCAGGAGCAATTGAGCTTTCAGTAACAGCATCACCATTTAAAGCGGCAAACAAGAACTACACCATTCTTTCTGTAGAAGACATAAGTGATGCGAAACGAAAAGAATCACTCGAGCGTACTTTCTTCCACGACATTGCCAATTCCGTCGGGTGCGTTGATTCATATATCAAAGTTCTTAAATCTAGATCGACGGATGAAAGCATAATCGCCTTCTTATCAAAGGCGGAAAAAGCGAGTCGGGAGACAATTGAAGAGATCTACTTTCACCAACAAATTCGTCATGCAGAAGACGGAAAACTGTACCCGCAAAATGTTAAACTAACAATTCCCGATATTATCAACGACCTCATTTCCATTTGGACTCCTTTTGCAGAGAAAAACGGTGTAAAGATCACAACACACGAACCATTACTCGACGGATTCATAGTAGTGGATAAAATCCTAATCAGGAGAATTATCGGTAACTTGATAAAAAATGCAATAGAAGCGTCACATAAAGATCAATGCGTCACGGTTTCCTCTGACTACGACCTGGACGAAGATTCATTTTACTTCCACGTACATACCGAAAATGTGATCCCCTATGAAATTCAGCAGCAGATTTTCAATCGGTCATTCTCAACCAAAGGAAAAACGCGAGGAATAGGAACCTACAGCGTAAAACTGTTTACCGAAAAATACCTTCACGGCAAAGCAAGCTTTGTCAGTAACGAAGAACAAAAAACAATTTTCACGGTAAAACTACCGGCACGCCAGCC
>JAUVCU010000339.1 GCA_030590715.1 Lentisphaeria bacterium | reverse complement strand
GTGATATTTACGCCGCTATTCAGGACCCAGCTGACCGATGCGTCTCCGTATTTGTAGGCAGTGCAGTGTGTTCTTGTTTTCGGGCGTATTCTTTCCACTTCTCTTACTTCTGATGAGCTGACTTTAAACAATTTGTGCTGCTGGACTATGTATAGTCGCGCTTTTTGTTCCAGTTGGATCTCTTCGCCTCTTGTAAGCTGGTCTTTTTCGAACCCTTCAGAATAATTAGCTGATGTTGTTGAACATGACGTTGTGAAAAAAGTCAAAATAGCTGCGATTAAAAGTGATAGATATTTCATTTTATATCCTCTGTTTTTTTATTAAAGTCCGGTTGGAATGTCGATGAATTTACAATCGATGTCGAATTTTTCAGACAGTAGTTCCATAACTGCGAATAATCCTGGCTTTTCGCTGCAATAGTGTCCAAGTGCAATGACAGGAATGTCCAGTTCTTTGATCGTATGGAAAACTTCGTGTTTAACTTCGCCTGTAATAAAGCAGTCTAAACCTAGTTCTACGGCATCAGGAATTCCATCGGTTCCACCACCGGAAATAATTCCCACAGTTTTGATTCTTCTTTCCTGATCTCCGAATACTTTGTAGTCACCATTCAGCTTTTCAGCAAGTTTTTTTGCAATACTCAAAGGTGTTTCTTCGTTTGGAAGCGTTCCGCGAACCCCGATCTCTTTACCCGAATATTCAGAAAACATCTGCTGGTCTTTAAGGTTTATATAATCGGCAAGTTGAGCATTGTGTCCCAGTTCTTCGTGTGCGTCAAGAGGAAGATGGGCCGCGTAAAGAGAGATGTCATTCTGAATTAGTGGTTTTACTCTCATCGCATTTTGGCCGGTAATCCGGTTCAAACTGTTGCCCCAGCTGATTCCATGGTGGACTATAATATAGTCAGCATCGGCTTCAATTGTTTTTTCGAAAAGCTCGACTGAAGCATCGACGGCAAAGATAGCTGTTTTTACAACTTCTTTTCCCTCGACTTGAAGCCCGTTGTTTGAGTAATCTTTTGAGAAGTCCGAAACTCTTAGTGTTTCGTTCAGGAAGTCTGTTATCTCTTTTTGTGTCGGCATATTTGTGTTCTCTAAATTTAAATATTAATGAATCGTTTGGCTATGATCTGCCAGCGCAGGTCGCTGTTCGCTTTCTCGCTCAGCAGAGTCTTGGTATCTTCTGTTTTTCCTATTTCAAAAATCTCATCTTTTGTACAACGGAAAAGTACAGCGTCACGTTTTTTTATTCCCGCTCTTTTTAGTTTTTTGAATGCTTTGAAATATTTTATTCGCAAATAGTAGTTTTTGATTAGCAGGTAAGACGGACCTGACATGGCGATGATCCAAAATGCTGTCATGTCGAATATGTTCATTGTGATAACCTGATAGATCTGAGCTGCTAACAAAATGAAAATGGGGCAAAGGAAAATCAGAGCGTCAATCTGTCTTTGGAAACAGTTGCCGATCTGTTGGCGCATATTGCTCTTTGAGATCGCGTATGCAAAGTGTTCTTCGTATGCATTGTCATTTATCGGTGTTCTGGCAATGTGACAAAGTTCGTGTGACAGCAGTTCAGATCTGCTGTAGATCAGCCATTTTTCTTTGTTGGTAAAACTTTTTCGGATCAGGAAAGCAGAAAAATGCTCTTCAGGAAATGAAACCGAGCAACCGCCCCAAAGAAGACCAAGGCTTTTTGAAAGGAAAAAGCCTGGAACCCAGTTTATTGAGAAGCCGTATTTATCTTTATTTGTTTTACTTACGTTATCCATTAGTGAAGCAGGGATTTTGTCTTTTTTGGAAACGTGAACGCCCTGGAACAACTCGTATTGTGGTTTTGAATCTAGTTCCTCGTCAATTTCTTTCAGAGTTGATGCTGTTACTTTTATTCTTTCTTTGAAGCTTTCTAATGATTCTCCCGGGGCAAGAAGAATTCCCTTGGAATCGAGATCAATAAGTTTAGAAGTGCTGTTCTTATCCAGCTGGTCTATCTGTTCTAGTGTCAATGGAAACATAGTTTGTTACCGTTCTTTTGATTAAAATTTAATAATCATAAGCTTTATGAGTGTTAAGTCAAGAAAATCTTAATAATCTATCCGTGTTATGTGTATAAAAAAACTTGGTTTTACCGATACTAAATTGTATAGATTATTGCCGGTAAATATGGAGTCGAAGAAAGTGGATGTAAATAACATTAATGCTTTTACGAATGTGGTTGTGAATACGCTGGAGACGACGTGCTCGGCTAAGCCATTCCGGTGTCGTGATTTCAGTAAGGTTTCCGGCGATGGAAAATCATTTGTTTTTAAAAGTCCGGGAACCGGAATCACAAGGGAATCCTCATCTGTGGTAACCTCTTTTGGGAGTACAAATTTTTCATCCATTCTCTTATAATAAGATATATCATAACAGCCAAGTTTTATTTTTACCTGACCATTGTCATGAACAAAAGATGAGGTTAAACCGTAATCCACCTCGCCCAGAAGCGTTGAGATAATATATCTGGGGATTTCCCTTCCTGATCCTTCTCTTCTCACTTTTGTGGCAATGTCAACAACATCATAGGAATCCACAGGGTGGTCGCTGTTCCACTGTTGCTGAATGGGAAGCCCTGCAGCATAAAGGTGATGAAATTCTATCCCTGCTTTTCGCACGCTATAGGCAAGGGAATGGATGTGTGCATCAGAATCATTGACACCCCCTAAAAGTGCGGTATTGCAATAAACGGTTATT
>JAUVCU010000126.1 GCA_030590715.1 Lentisphaeria bacterium | reverse complement strand
TTCAATTTTGGAATTCAAAAAAAGCGTGTAATGTAGATACAAATATTAAATTCTATTCTCAATGATAAAGGACTCAAATATGAAACAAAAACTTCTTCTTATCGCAGCTGTATTTTTTGGATTACTTGCATTTTTCTTAACATATCAGCAGATAAAAACAGCGAAACAGGAAGTTTTTGGATTGGCAAGAGATATTGATCTTATTGAGATTATACGACCAATGTCAGCTGGAGATAGAATAAAACAAACCGACATCAGATTAAAAAGAGTTAAACGCTTCAATAAAAGAACAACAAAAGAGGTCGAATACTCCAAGCGTGATTCGATATTTCAGAGACAACTTGATGTTCCACTTAATCCGGGCGATATCCTTGAATGGAAAGACATTAAAAGTGCCAGCTTCCAAAAGAAAAAAGAGCTGGCATCGATTATTCCGAGAGGAATGAGAGCCATCTCCATATCTGTAGATGCTGTTGGTTCAGTAAGCGGGCTCGTTAAACCAGGTAATAAAGTAGACCTGATCGGTACATTCCGCTTCCCTGAGAACCGCGGAGATCAATCCTACGACACACTAACACTTACAATTCTTCAAAACGTCAAGCTTCTGGCAACGGGGACAAACTATGGCAATTCGGCAGGAAACCAACGAGGTTTCAGCACAGTTACACTAGCACTGACTCCAAAAGAAGCGGAGATGATTATTTTTGCATCGCAAAAAGGGCGAATTCAAATGAGTCTGAGAAACGATCAGGAAACAGCAATAACACAAGAGCTGCAGTCGATAAATTTCAAATACCTTGAAGAACATATACAGGACTACATTGACGGTCGAAAAAAAAAGTAATAAACGGGAAGCTGAATAAATGTTCGAAATTATTTTAAGACAAAAAGGCCAACCGGATCAAATAGGTAAACTTGTACAGGGCTCTTACGTAGTAGGTAGTGCTCCTGACTGTCACATACGATTTGAAGTTCCCGGCATATCAAGCAAACACTGCCAGTTCATTGTCGCAGAGAACTCACTGAAAGTTGTTGACTTGAACAGCAGCAACGGGACATTCGTGGACAAGGCTAAAATAGGCAACGAACCTGTTGATGTAGAAGTTGGATCTATCATCAGAATTGCCACTATTCAGATTATCGCAAAAGGCCCGGAATCAAAACCGGTCACACAGCAGATAAAAACACCACAGTCAGCTCCACAGCAGACGAAAAAGTCATCAGCGGCGAGCAGACTCGAGAAAGTGCCGATTTTGAGAATTTCAGGTGTTCCTGATACCGCAAGACCTTTCGTTCAGGAGATCAAGAAAAGCGCACATATAGAATTGCTGAAGAGGCTCAACCTTAAGAGAATGGCTCTAAGCGGAGCAACTGAAGAAGAACTGAACGAAAAAGCTAAAGTGACTATACACGAAATACTGACTGAGCTGTCTGTTCCACTTCCACGTGGCGTTGCTCTGGATGTTATAGAAAAAGAATTGATCCACGAGGCCATAGGTCTTGGAGCTTTAGAGGATCTGATTGCCAGAGACGACATCACTGAGATCATGGTAAACGGACCAAACGATGTTTATGTTGAGCATAAAGGTGAAATCTACAAAACAGACACTGCTTTTGCTGACGAGAGTCAGGTTCAGGCAGCCATTGAACGTATTGTTTCTCCATTGGGCAGACGTATTGATGAAAGTTCTCCTATGGTTGATGCCCGCCTAAAAGACGGATCACGTGTTAACGCAATCATACCTCCACTTTCACTGGTTGGACCAACTATTACAATTCGAAAGTTTTCATCGACACCACTTCAAATTGAAGACCTCATTGGGTTTGACTCTATTTCTGAACCGATGGCGATATTTCTTGATATATGTGTAAAGCTGAGAAAAAACATTATTATTTCCGGCGGTACAGGATCAGGAAAAACAACACTTCTAAATGTTTTGAGTAATTACCTTCCGAACAAAGAAAGGATTGTAACCATAGAGGATGCGGCCGAACTGCAGCTGCTTCAGGATCACGTTGTAAGACTTGAGTCGAGGCCGCCGAATATTGAAGGTAAAGGTGAAGTTTCAATCAGGGATCTGGTGCGTAACTCACTTCGTATGCGCCCGGACCGAATCGTTATTGGGGAGTGTCGTGGCGGAGAGGCTTTAGATATGCTTCAGGCCATGAATACCGGTCATGACGGTTCACTAACGACAATTCATGCAAATACCCCAAGAGATGCAATGGCGCGTCTGGAAACACTGGTTCTAATGGCTGGTTTCGACCTGCCGTTGAGAGCTATACGAGAACAGATTGCTTCTGCAATATCTATTGTTGTCCAGGTTAACCGAGAGAAAGACGGAACCAGAAAAGTGACCTACATTAGTGAAATCACTAAGATGGAAGGTGAAGTTATAACGATGCAGGACCTGTTTCGATTCAAACAAGAAGGTTGGACTGCAGACAATAGATACATCGTCGGCAAACACGTTCCGACAGGCAGTATTCCATCGTTTATGGAAGATATTGAACGAGCAAATTTGAATTTGGATATATCAATTTTCACTCCATAACGCATTATTTAGGATAATAACTCAATGGACAATACAACACTATTAGCCTGTGCATCAGCGTCGATTTCAGTTTTGCTGGCAACATACGTTATTTATGATTTCTGTGCGTATGTATCACAAATGCAAAAAGAAAGGTTTCTGGAAGGGACATCGACTGAACTTGACGATGTTCTTATCATGATCCCTCCTTCAAAGCTTCTTGACTTTACGCTAATGCTTTGTGCCATTGTTTCAGCCATTTCCATGCTCGCTGTCGGATTGACGAGCAATGAGTGGTCTTGGGCTATGGTTATATTTGTCGGTGTGTTTTCAGCTTTTGTATCATTCATAACTCCAAGAATCTATCTTCGTTTCTTGAGGAAAAGAAGACTGGATAAATTCAACATTCAGCTGGAAGATGCCTTAACATCAATGAGCAGTTCGCTAAAAGCAGGTTTTAGTATCAACCAGGCACTGGAAGCAATTGCAGCTGAAAACGTCAGACCGATCTCAATTGAATTTAAATTGTTAATCCAAGAGATCAGGCTGGGAGTTACGATTGATGATGCGTTGAGAAAAATGTGTGACCGACTTCAGAGTCAGGACTTCGAACTCGTTACCGCGGCAATAATCACAGCCCGCCAGACAGGTGGAGCCCTCACAGAAACCCTAGAGCGCCTTGCCAGACTGATCAGGGAACGCGTGAGAATTCTGCTAAAATTGAAAGCAATGACCACACAGGGAAAACTACAGGCAATAATTATTGGACTTATGCCCATTTTACTTCTGTACATGATGTCGGTAATAACCCCCGGTATAATGGATCCTTTTTTCGATTCTATCCTGGGGATCTTAACATTGATATTTGCGGCAGGTTTGAATATTACCGGCTTTTTGATTATAAGAAAAATAACTAACATAGAAGTCTAGATTATATGAATGAAGAACTAATAACTATAGCGTCAGCTGTTTGTGCCGGAATATCAATATTCTGCTTCACGATTACGATTTACAATTTAATGACTATGATAGAAGTTGAAAAAGGAGATCAGGAATACACGAAACCACTTCCGATCATCATGAAACTTTCCCTGCCCCTTGCTTCAAACATGAGATTTATAGCCAATTCAGAAGCGATGAAAAGCACCAAAGAAAAGGTTGAAAAAATGCTTGTGACAGCCGGTTACGATCAGATAATCAAAGCAGAATCATTTGTTGGCCTTCGATTCGTCAATCTTATTATAGGGCTCATACTTCTCGGCTTATTCGTTGCGGCAAACAAACCATTATATGGAATCGTTATCCCGGCACTACTCTACTTATATCCTTCAGTATGGCTTAAGAGCATCACACAGAAGAGACACAAAGAGATACTTAAAGCATTGCCGAATATCCTCGACCTACTGACACTGTCGGTTCAAGCCGGTAAGGACTTCATAACATCGCTAAAGGATATCCTGGACCGAAGAAAAATAGATGCGATCGGAGAAGAACTAGGGAGAACGTTTCAGGAAATCCAATTGGGAAAAAAGAGACAGCAAGCCCTAAAGGATCTTGGTCTGAGAGTACGACTTCCCGAACTAACTTCAATTGTCAACGCAATCGTTCAGGCTGAAGAAATGGGTGTGAGCATAGGAGAGCTACTCGCCATTCAGGGAGACCAACTAAGAAACAAAAGGTTCAGCGAAGCCGAAAAACTGGCCAATGAAGCGCCGGTTAAAATAATCCCTGTTATTGCTATTTTCATTTTCCCGGCCGTTTTGATCGTCTTAATGGTTCCGATGCTGTTACCAATGCTAAAATCACTAGTGTCATAGGCTATGATTCACAATATCTCTAGACAAACAACTATTTCTTCAAAGACTTTCTACGCAGAGAGCTTTTTTGAACGCTCACAAGGAATGATCGGGCGAACTTTTGACGGTTTTGACGGAATGGTATTTGAAAACTGCCGCTCAATCCATACTATGTTCATGTCGATAAAAATAGATGTTATCTTTGTTGATCAAGAAAACAGAATATGCGCTTTGTATGAATCATTGTCGAAGTGGCTTCCAATGATCAGATCAGGGAAAGCCATAACAGTAATCGAACTACCAGTTGGAACGATAAAAAAAACAAAAAGCGAGATAAACGACGTAATTACAATAAAAACAGAATCACTGGACAAGGCTCTAGTAGACCTGTTGAAAAATAAAGTTTTAAACAATACAGAAACCATTTTACCATTTAGCGAGAAACTTAGATGAAACTACACTTCACAAATGGCCCGAATGCTGGAGATTCTTTTGAATTGACTCCGCCGGAAGTTACAATTGGGCGCGAGACAGACAACTCAATTCCCCTACTCGTTGACGGTGTGTCCCGTTACCATTCAAAACTGGAATATAAAGATAACTGCTGGACCATAGAAGACCTTGGCAGCACGAACGGTACAATTGTAAACAAGAAAAAATTAACGGAACCATGTGATTTATTCGGCTCAGAAGTAATCATTATCGGAAATCAAAAGTTTAAGCTGGAGAATCCAAACCTCGTCAAGCCGACCGGAAACGGAGGCACAATGGTAATGAACTCTCTTGATCTGGAAAAACTTCTGGCAGAAGATGATTTGGAAGACACAATTGAAGAACCAGCTCCAGTTGCATTCCAGCCTTCGCCTAATGCAAATATCTTCCAACCTATAGCAGAGACAACACCAAATATCTTCCAAAGCGCAAATACTGAAAATGAAAAAATGCAGGAAGAACCAGAAGAGAAACCGCAGACCGTGGTATTAACTCCCCCACCAAATGTAGAAGAAGCTAAGCCAAATAAGGTTAAGCAGGCAAAAAAGGAACAGCAAAAAGAGAACGTCGACTTCTTTGGCAGCGCCCAGGCAAAGAAAAAAGACAGTAAACAAAAAAGCATTTTGTTTAATATTATTTTCTACCTTGCAGTGTTTGGTCTTGCCGCGATTGCGATACTGATGTTCCTACAAACTGAAAAAATGAATTCTAATTCAGATGCTGTCGCTGTAGTAAAAAAAGAGCCGCCACTGTTAATTCACTACGTAAAGCAGGTTACAACTGCTGATAATATTTTCCGATATTCAATGCTGGTAGAAAACACAGAAATCAAACTAACACTGGATGATTTGAAGTACAGCAGAC
>JAUVCU010000016.1 GCA_030590715.1 Lentisphaeria bacterium | reverse complement strand
GCTACAGCTCCTCCCGATTCCAGGGATACATCCCGTTCGCTTGATGTTCCACCTTTTAAAACGGCAACCGTTACCGGAGCAAAATTTAGTTTGTTTTTGCTGTCCTGGTCTACACACTGAACTTCAGGCTAAAGATAAATGCCTGTTTTCTCCAAAACCGTTTTTTTGACTGTAGTCGCCAGTTCAAGGAAATCAGATTCAGAGGCATTTCCTTTATTTACTATGAAATTTGAGTGTTCGTGGCTTACCATTGCATCGCCAACAGACATTCCTTTGCAGCCGCAGTTATCGATCAGTTTACCTGCGGAAGTTCCCTCAGGATTTTTAAAAACGCAGCCGGCATTTCTACCTTTTGCATTTGTCGTATTTCGAATATTCATAAGTATATCCAGCTTTTTTTGCTCTTCTTGTTGATCCAGTTTCGGAAGCGTAAACGTTGCCTGAGTTATTATCACATTTTCCGGCAGTGAGCTGGAACGATAGTTCCATTCAATTTCATTCTTATCTGCGGTAAATTCAGACCCGTCAGTATAAAAACCGTTGATGTGAGTTAGGAAATCGCTGATTGTGGAACCGTGGGCCCCGGCATTCATTCGCAATGAGCCTCCAATCCAGCCCGGGATAAATGAGATCGATACAAGCCCGCCCAATCCGTTTTCAGCAGCAAACTTCGCGAATTTGCTGTTAGAAACAGATGCGCCGACTGTTACTTTATTGCCATCAATTGTTAATTGTGTAAAACCTTTGCTCTTCAACCGGACTATTAATCCATCGAGTGGCTTGTCTGCTCCGGCAATATTACTTCCCGCTCCGATTGAAAATACTTTGATCTCATTGTTGAAGCAAAATTGAAGAAGTTCAGAAAGTGAATTTTCGTCTTGAGGCTCGGCTACAAATGGTGCTGTTTTCCCGACTCCCAGCGTTGTGAGCTTTTTCCACGGAATATCCCGTTTCAATTCTATTCCCTCAATGGAATTAAGTTTTTCTATTATCTCTGAAGTAATTGTCTGCTGATTCATGTGTGCTTGTGAATGGGTTAGGTTTGTGAAGGTTTAAGAAATGCTTATATCTTTGAGTTAAGAGTCGTTTGAGTTCAAGCTTTAGCTTGTTCTAGTTTGCAAGCTGAAGCTTGAACTCAGACAATTCATTTGCCGTGTTCAATGAACGTTATACCTTTTATTTCCAAAAATGCAGTCAAAGTTAACTCTGATTGTGTGAATTTTGTAAAAAACATATTTTACTTGAGACATTGCAAAAAAAGGCATGATCGTTTTAAGAACGTTCATGCCTTTCTGATAGTTTATTTTTTGTAAACGACTTTCGGATCAAAGATCAGATCACTTACGACCTCTTCTTGTACATTTCTGAAGAAGCATGATCGGTAACCTTTGTGGCATGCTGCATCTCCGATCTGATTTATTTTAAAGATCACCGTGTCGTTATCGCAATCGACCAGGATCTCTTTGATTTCCTGAAGGTTACCTGAAGTATCTCCTTTTTTCCAAAGTTCGTTGCGGGAACGCGACCAGTAGGTAGCGTATCCTGATTTTTGCGTTTCAGCCCACGATTCTTCGTTAATGTAACCAAGCATCAGAATTTCATTTGTTTTGTAATCCTGTGCAATTGCCGGGAGAAGTCCATCGCCCTTTTTAAAATCTAGTTTAATCATAATTATTCTTATATTTTTAATAGGTTTTGTTGTTTATAGGCACATTAGCTTATGCGCTTATAAAATCAAAACCAGAGCTGTTTAATAATTAAAACTATTCAGTGTGCTGTTTTAGTTTCAGTTCAAAATCTTTGCAGTTCGGGGACGGGGCGATGCCCTGGATTCTGAAAGTGTCTCCCGGGAGAATATCCATCTCTTTCCATGCTGCAGTGGCGGTCCGTACTTCCATCCCGTTTTTATCAAGCCAGGTAAAGTGGTAGTCAATTTTGTACGGATCATCGCCGTGATACCACCATGTCCACGGATTACCCGTCATGCTTTTCATGGTCACCTGGATTTTCATCAGATTTGAGTCCGCCAGATTTTGCGTGTCGACCCGCAAAAGTTTGAGTCTTGCATCGAGAATTCGGTCGGTCAGCACTTTTTCACTTTGAATATATTGTGGAGCCATGTGCTTATCTTTGTTTTCAAGAATGTTGACACTGTCCTGACACCCGGAAAAAGCGAATGCAAGCGATGCGGTAAGTCCTGCTAGTAATGCCTTTTTCAATTTTTACCTCCACACATTAATTTAATCTTATGGTTGTATTAGTAAGATATTTCTAAGAAAAGTTCCTGTTGGTTTCTAATAAGTATAACACCATTTTGTTTGATTTCCTTGATGGTCGTTTCAAGGTCGATAGTATCTCCTTGTGTATGCATCTTTCCGTTTATTATAGCCCATTTCTTTGAACCGCTTGATACGACGCCACTAAGTTTGTATTTCCCCGGTTCAGCTTTTGCCATTGGCTTGGATATAACACCAGTCATCTGTTTTTGTTTGGTATCAGCCTTTTCTTCAATCTCTTCTACTGCTTTCGTTAATGGTTCAGCCTTTCCTTCAATCTTATTTACAGTTTTTTCCGCTGTCTTTGTCGGGATAGAGATTTGCGGGATTTCTATACCTTTCATGCTTTCTGTTATTTCATCGACATCTTTAAAGCGTTGATCTGTTATATCTTGGGCCATCTCAATCATTTTTTTTGCCATTGGCCTTGCGTTTAGTACTTGCTTGAATTTATCCAGAACAACCGTCGGGCCAACATATTCTCCATCAATATAAGAGGTGGCGATAGCCGTTCCATGTTTGTCTACTAATACCAGGTTTGGAATGCCTTTGGCTCCGAAGGTTTTAGATAATTTCCCGTAAGCATCTGAAAACTTTTTGACTGCCGGCCACGGCATTTGTTTCATGTATTTGTACATTTCGGCATCGGAGCGGTCATTGCTGACAAATATCACTTCAAAGTTATTTGATTTCTTGTTGATCTTATGAAACTTGGCAAGGATAGGCGTGAATGTTCTGCATGGAGGACACCAATGCGCAGAAAAGTAGATCAGGTAAAAATCCTGTTTTGGAATTGTTGTATTCTTTTTATCCTTATCTATCAGATCATTAACAATTACTTCGTGCACAGGAGATCCCAGCTTTGGTGCTTCCTGTGAATTCTTATTTTTCCAGGTGAAAATCTGGAAGGCTAGTGCAGCAACGGCAATTGTTATCAGTGCTTTTTTCATAGATGAACCTTTTGTATGTTAACGAGCTGTATAAAAACGTTTGTGAAAATGAGATATTAGAATTGGTCTAACTTTGACTGTACCTCATTATTCGCAACTTGCATAGTTCGGTGATTATTATATTTCAAGCGGTTAACTTTATCGCTAAACTTGCCTGATTGCTATCACTTTTTTTACAGCTAAGATTTAAATAAAAATTGACATGTTGCAATTGAGATTTGAATTCAGGAAGATACAGAAACGCAAAGTACTGAGTGTCTACCAATATACTGATATTACCCTTCGTTATTCTCGGAAAGCTGGAACTTTTGTCGATCTGATTCCAGGTCAGGCTTACCTGATCAATGTAACTGGGGATTCAGAATCTACGTATCAGCTTAATCCATAGCATTCTGTTTAAAAAAGTTCAAAGAGCGACTCCGCAAGGTTTTGCTCTTTTTTTGTTTTAAATTCTAAATAATGTTTGATGAAATGAAACGGAGCTGTATAAATATTGTAATTTCTTTGCTATGAGGGTTTAACATCAATTGCATTGGTGATTTCGTCTAACCTCAAAAGGACTGTTAACAAACCTGAGTGCTATTTGTTGGGGAACGGCTGAATGAAGTCTAGCACGATCAGGTTGCTGTACATGAAGAAGATATGGGGATGTCTCTCTTCTGTTAACAGTCCGGCAGGAAATTTTTATTGACACCATTAATCCACAAGCCGTGTTCGAAAATATTTCGGGTCTGCAGGATGTAAAGAATGTTGAAAGAAAAGCATTGTCCTGTACAACTCAGCCGTAGTTTGCTGCATAACTGAATATTGAGCCTCTGCGTGAAGTCTTTCGACTTCTCCTTTTTTGTCAATTTTTTATCTAAATACTTATTGCTCTACGTTTTATGAAATATCTGAATAAATGGCGGTTTTTTCATAAAAAATTTGATTTTTCACAAAATAACCGTAAGATATCTCGGCTAATTAAAGACTGTCTTCGCAAACACGAATTTAATTGGTTAATAAAAAAGTAAATTTAAGGTTATTATTATGGATAAGGCTCTAAAAAGCGAAATCATCGCAAAGTACGCTAAAACTGAAGGTGATGTAGGATCTCCTGAAGTTCAAATTGCAATTCTTACTCAAAGAATTACAGAACTTACAGACCACCTACGTGCTAACAAGAAAGACCACAGCACACGTCGCGGTCTACTAGCTATGGTTGCTCGTCGTCGTAAACTTCTTACATATCTTAATAAGAAGAACCACGCTGGCTACCTGCAGATGACAGACGAACTAGGGATCCGCAGAAAATAATCTGAGGAATTTACGAGTTCAAGCCACCTTTTTATTATCTTAAGAAGGTGGCTGTTTTTTTTAATAAGTAGTCAATTTTGTCAAACAAGAGCGATACGAACTGGGCTATCAGCATTCAGTGGCTGATTCTCACAACAGTTTTTACACTGGCGGCCGATAGTGTAGTTCGCACTCAGTCTTTTGTTTCTTGAAGTTGGCTTAATAATAATTCCTAATTAAAAAGGAAAATAAAAATGGCTGAAAAATCGATTAAGTTCGAAATAGCTCCAGGAAAAGAGATTGAAATCTCTACTGGTAAAATCGCTAAGCTTGCCAATGCGGCAGTAATTCTTACAATGGGTGAGACTAAGATCCTCGTTGCAGCATGTGACGGAAACCCGCGTGAAGGAACAGACTTCTTCCCACTACAGGTAGATTACCGTGAGAAATTCTCAGCGGCTGGTCTATTCCCTGGTGGATACCTTAAGCGTGAAGGTCGTCCTTCAACTAAGGAAATCCTTACAGGCCGTATGACTGACCGTCCACTTCGTCCACTATTCCCAAAAGGATATTTCCAGGACGTACAGATCCAGGCTCTTGTTCTAAGTTGCGACGGACAGAATGATCCGGACATGCTTTGTATGCTTGGTGCTTCTGCAGCTCTTGTTCTATCTGATATGCCGTTCATGGGTCCTATCGGTGCTCTTCGTGTTGGATGTGTTGACGGTGAATTCATTGCCAACCCAACTCACGCTGAGATGGAAAACAGTACTCTTGACCTGGTATATGCTGGTATTGAAGACAAAGTTATTATGATCGAAGGTGATGCTAAGATCGTTGATGACAAAGTACTTCAAGATGCTTGTACTTTCGCCAACGAAGTTGTTAAACAACAGATCGCTGTACAGAAAGAACTTCAGGCTCTTGCTGGAAAAGTTAAAAAGACTCCAAAACTGAAAATTACTCCTGTAGAAATGATGGATGCAATGAAAGCTGAATCAGCTGGTAAAATTGCACCAATTCTTGAGATCACTGGTAAAGAGGAGCGCAGCATTGCTCTTAACGAACTTTACTCAGCTGTTAAAGAAGTTATTGTTCCACAATTCGAAGAGATTGAGAACTTCTCATTCCTAATGCACATCGGTTGGGATGAGATCATTGAGATCGAAACTCGCCAACTTCTTCTTGACGGAGTTCGTGCCGGTGGTCGTAAGACTGACGAGATTCGTGACCTTTCATCTGAAACTGCTGTTCTTCCAATCGTTCACGGTTCTGGACTATTCGAACGTGGTGAAACTCAAGCTCTTGTTATTGCAACACTTGGTGGATCACGCGACACTCAAGACAGTGACCTGATCACTGCTGGTGGTGGTAAAATGTCACAGAAATTCTACCTGCACTACAACTTCCCTAACTTCTCTGTTGGTGAAACTGGACGTATTATGGGTCCTGGTCGTCGTGAGATCGGTCATGGTAACCTTGCTGAGCGCGCTGTTGCTCAGGTTATCCCTGCTGACTTCGACTACACAATCCGTTGTGTATCTGAAGTAATGGCTTCAAACGGATCTACTTCAATGGCTTCTGTTTGTGGTGCTTCACTTGCTCTTATGGATGCCGGTGTTCCAATTATCGCTCCTGTAGCGGGTATTACTTGTGGTCTTTGTGTTGCCCCAGGTGGAGAAGATGAGAAAGCTGTTCTTCTTACAGATATCCTTGGATCTGAAGATCACTTCGGAGACATGGACTTTAAAGTTTGTGGTACACGTGACGGAATCACTGCGTTCCAGCTTGACCTTAAACTTCCTGGTATCTCTCTTGACCTTCTATTCAAAGCAATGGTAGATGTTAAGATCAACCGCATGAAAATTCTTGATGTTATGGAAGCTGAAATCGCTGCGCCACGTGCAGAGATCAATCCAAACGCTCCGCAAATGAAAGCGATCAAAATCAATCCTTCGAAGATTGGTGGACTTATCGGTCCTGGTGGAAAAAACATCAAAGCTCTTACTGAAGAGACTGGTGCTAACATCGATATCCAAGACGATGGAACTGTTAAGATCTTCGCTCCTACAAAAGAGCAGATGGAAGCAGCTCTTGCTCGCATCGAAGGTTCTACTGCTGAAGCTGAAATCGGTAAGATCTACCGTGGTACAGTTAAAGGTACTAAAGACTTCGGTGCTTTCGTTGAGATCCTACCTGGTATGGAAGGACTTCTTCACATCTCTGAGATGGCAGACTACCGCGTTAGCGACGTGACTGACATTTGTAAAGAGGGTGACAAAGTTACTGTTAAGGTTCTTGATGTTGACCGTACTGGTCGTATCAAGCTTAGCCGTAAGGCTGCTCTTGCTGAAATGGGCGACGACGCATAGTCATCTCCTAGTTCTCAGAACTAAGCTATTCAAAGGCCGCAGGATTCATTTCCTGCGGCCTTTTTTCGTATTTTCAAGGTTCCAAGTTTTGTGATAATAGCCTGATATTATCAAATACATTTTTTACCAGCAAGCTCGGGGAGGTCAGGAAGAATTTAAAAATAAAAAACTTCCTGGTCTTCATTTTCTTCATCAATAATTAACTTTTCTTTTGAACATCTATTGATTTCATTTCATGCCAATATATAACTAACTAGACAGTCTAGCTTGATTTAGTGATAGGAGAATAGGCAATGGTAAAGATTGAAGGAGATTGGCAGCTGCAAAATGCCAAGAATAAATTTAGTGAAGTTGTGAATCGTGCAATCAGTGAACGTGCGCAACTTGTTACAAAAAATGGTAAGCCTGCGGTATATGTTGTGAGCGCTGAAGAATACAACCGGATGCAGGTTGTAACTAAAAAGCCACTTAAAGAGCTTTTACTTTCGAGACCACATAAGGATGTCGAAATAGAGATAGAACGCCAAAATGACTCTGGAAGAGAAATCGAATTATGAGTTATTTACTCGATACATGTGTGATCTCTGAATTGTGTAAGAAAGAGCCAGATAATGCAGTCATTGATTGGTTTGTTAATTGTCCAGAAGACCGGCTTTTTATCAGCAGCCTCACTTTAGGAGAACTCCAATACGGAATCGAATTGTTACCCGTTGGGAAAAAGAAGAACGATCTGATTGTGTGGTTCGAAGAAATTAATACTTTGTATTCTGAGATTGCTCTGAGTGTTGATAATAAAATCTCATTGAGATGGGGAGAGCTCCGGGCCCAGTTACGGCAAAAGGGATTTCAATTGCCTGTGGTGGACGGATTGATTGCATCAACAGCAATAGAGCATAACTATATTCTTGTAACCAGAAATACCTCAGATTTTGAAGCAACAGGTGTTCAATGCCTTAATCCCTGGCTCTAGCTCATTACATATAATTACAGTAAGAAACGCAACACTTATTAACTAAACAACGCCGAGAGATAGGTATGAAGGTCGAGTTTGATCGGCATGATGTAGGTGTTGAAGTTATTTGCCCTGCAGAGACTTATTGCTTCGGTCGCGAAATCAATATTCCATTGTAATGACATATCGAACGATTCAGGGAAATGTACGTGATTTATCTTCTCCCAGTATTTCATTGAGTTTTCCGACGTTACCGGGCTAATTCCAAAGTAAACATTCTGACCTTTTAAGCAGTCAGCACATTTTTTCAGCAGTTCGATATCGAAGAATGGGTTGGTAAAAAATCCATTAAAACCGGCATCTACTTTTTCTTTGGTGTATTCAACTTCTCGTTCAATTCCCCACGGGCGATACTGATCAATCCCACCATAAATTACGGTTTCCGGAAGCAGCTTTTTTATCAGAATGCAGAGTTGGATCGGCGTGGTTTCAAATGTCGGTTTAGAATTATCGGGGGGGGGGTCGCCATTTATTATCAGAAGTTCGTCGATCCGATTATCAGTTATAAACTTTTTGATCTCGGCTTCTTTATTTAAATCAAAATCAATTGCTCGGATATGAGGAATCGCCCGGCTAAAAAACTGTTTAGCTGTTTGCGAACCCTTCCAGCTCCGTATTTCCATCCTAAGGAGGTCCGGGATATTCACCACATCAATATGTTGCGAAAAGTGTTTCAGTTCTTTCAGGTAACCAAGCAGATGCTCTTTCGATCGCGGAACTATTTCTATTGATATTTCAGACATTTTCATTTATCCCGTAACGTACATTAAACAAATTTTACAGTAAGTAATTCCTGTTGTGAAGTTTTTTTGATTTGAAGCGGTTTTTTTAGTAGACTTCAGCGGAACGTTTTTATAATCACAAATTCAGACAGCAAGCTAAAGCTTGAACTCATACAACACTGAAAATTTAAATTGTCGTTAATTACTGGCTTATGAGAATAAACTGAGGTCATCAATTATTCTGTTTCTAAGCATATGAGTTGTTGGAGTACACGATTTATCGTGAAAACGAGGACTCTTTTGATACAATAAATTTTATCTTATCGCAACTCTCGGTTGGAAATTGCTCCTTTGGAAATCTGTGTTCGGGTGGCGTCAAAATTTATTTAGTGTATCTTTTCTCAAAAAATAAGGATTGAAGTATGAGCCGTACAGAGTTGGAAAAATGGGAAGGTAAGCTGGATGCAATGCTTGGAGAAATTGATGATTTGCTGGAAGATAAATATGCCGATAAATATCTTCTTCATCCGGCGCGACCTGCGCGCGGGAAAACCGCTAATAAATCGTATGACGGGCTGATCGAGATCAAATACAATTTTTCTCTTGGATTAGGTTCTGATCTTGGCGAAGGGTACGTGATTACTCCGCGTTTTGTTACTTTGGAATTCATCCCTAAAAGTGAAATGGCCACGGCAAAAGAGTTTGTTCTTGATGAAGTGCGGAAAAGGCTGCTGGAGACATTCCCGGAAAATACGCTATCAGCCGACTGGGACGGTAAACTTATGAAAATTCACGGTGACTTGAGCTTTTAGTAGTTGGAGCCACCAATGAACACGAATACACACTAATACTTTTTTCTGTATGAATATTCGTGCGTGCTAGTGTTAATTAGAGATTGAGTTGATTAATTATTTTTCAGCCTTTTTATTTTCTAACCACTAAATCTTTGTTTGAGAATATAGCTCGTGCTTTTTTGTCCGGGTAAACATTAGTGTCAATCCGTGTTAATTAGTGGTTGAATATATGTACTTTTCAGACTGAAAAATAAGAACACCAAAGCCGGGTAAAAATTAAAAACTCTAAGTTGTTTTTTTTAGCTCATCCTGTAGTTTCTAAGTATTAATTTTACCGACGAATTTTCACTTACTTTTGGATAGATAATGGAATATCAAGTTATAGCAAGAAAATGGCGCCCGCTGAAATTTGCAGATGTAGTGGGGCAGGGCCATATTACCCGTACTTTGTCAAATGCGATTGTACAGGGACGAACAGCTCACGCATACTTGTTTGTGGGTCCTCGTGGTATCGGGAAGACATCATCGGCCCGCATTTTCGCTAAAGCGTTAAACTGCACAAGCCCAGTTGAGGGTGAGCCTTGCTGCCAATGTGCTTCATGTCTATCCATTGCAGATAATAATTGTCTCGACATAATTGAGATTGATGCGGCGAGTAATAACTCGGTTCAAAGCATGCGTGACCTTTGTGACGAAGTTATGTACGCTCCGGTCAGCAGTAAGTACAAAATATATATTATCGATGAGGTTCACATGTTGACGGCCGCATCGTGGAATGCGCTGCTTAAAACGGTGGAAGAGCCTCCTGCTCATGTGAAATTTATCTTTGCCACAACTGAGGTTCACAAAGTCCTTCCGACTATTCTATCGCGCTGTCAGCGTTTTGATCTGCGTCGAATTCCATCGAGCATGATCAGTGAGCGCCTGCGTTTGATCTGCGATACGGAATCAGTACCTGTTTCAGACAGTGCAATATCCGCAATAGCCCGTGCTGCCGATGGTGGTATGCGTGATGCTCAGTCCCTTCTAGATCAGATGATCTCTTTCTTCTCCGCAAGTGAAGACCATGAAATCTCAGAGGATCAGGTACTTTCGCTGTTCGGTCTTACTGCTTCTGTTGAGATGGAAGCTCTGGTTCAGGCAATTTTGACAAATAACTGCGGCGCTGTTGTAACAAATATTTTTCATCTGGCAGAAAAAGGGAAAGACCTGGAAAAACTTCTTGAAGAACTGCTTGCTTTTTTCCGCGGAATTCAGATCTGCCAGATCCTGCCTGACCCAAGTACAGTTCTTGAGTCTGGAGCAGAATCGATAGAGCAATACACAAGGCTCGCTCAATTAGGCGGACACGGCGTGGTTCAAAGACTACTGGAAGTTTTATCTTCGGTCGGTTACACATTGCACAACGCTCTGAATAAACAGGTTTATCTGGAAACAATTATTTTGAAAGCGATGCGTATTGCACATGCGATGCAGGCTGATGATATTATTGCGCGTCTGAATCAGATCCGCAAAAATGGTGAAGTAGCTGCTCTGGACCGTGTGCCTATGAATACTCCTGTTATGCCGGCTCCGTTGCCGGTTGCTCAGCCAGTTCAAAGTGCAGCACCACAAGTACAAACTCCAGTTGCTCAGCCCGTTCAAAATGTAGAAGTACAGCCAGTTGCTCAACCTGCCGCTCCAGCACCGATTGTTCAACCGGAACCAGTTATTGAACAAGCTGCACCTCAAGGACAAAATGTACAAGAACAAACTTATTCTCAGCCGGTACAGGCTGATGTTTATAATGCTCGGGAAGTAGAACAGGATTCTCCTCCATGGAAAGCAGATGATTTGGTTGAAGAAAACCCTGCAGTCGTAGAGGAACCAGTTCAAGCTCCTGTAGTTGAACAAATTGCACCGCCGGTTCAAGCTCCGGTAGTTGAACAACCTATTTCTCAACCAGAGCCGACTCCGGCACCAACACCTAAACCGATTATACCGGTTGGTAACCTTTCGGCGACAATTCCATCCGTTGAAGAGGTTCCGGTGCGTGACGATAGTCATGATAATGAAAGCCCGATTGTTATTCCGGATGAGACAATTTCATTTTCGGAACAGGAAGAAGAAATAGCGACTTATGAAGCTCCAGTACAGGAAGCTTCTCCTGCCGAGCAAAAGGAAGAATACACATTTGTTGACTATGACAGCATCGGCGACGATGCTGACGCTAGCGGACATTTTGACGAGGTTGAACACATGAATCAACTTCGTGAGAAAGCAAAAACAAACCCTTTGGTAAGTAATGCTATTGAACTTTTTGATGGTGAGATCGTTGATGTTCATGAAGCTAAGAAGAACAAGGAAGATCTGTAATGTCTAAAAGTGGATATCCTCAGGCAGTCGATGAGCTTATTGATCTGTTTAAAACTCTTCCAAGTGTAGGAAAAAGAAGTGCTGAGCGAATGGCTCTTGCCATGCTTAAATGGCAGCCTGAAAAAATGAATGCTCTTGGTGAGTTGATATCATCTTTGCCGATACGAGTGACTCCTTGTCCGGAATGTGGAAACTTTGCCGAAGACGGGCTCAAATGTACTATTTGTGCTTCTCCGCTTCGCGATACGTCAACTGTCTGTGTTGTCGAAGATCCCGCTCAAATAAGGACGATTGAAGCCAGCGCGTTGTACAAAGGTGTATATCATGTACTTGGCGGAAAGCTTTCTCCATTGAGTGGTAAAGGAGTCGATGACATAAATATGAGTTCTTTGGTCAGCAAGATAGCTGAAGGTCGAGTTATGGAAATTATCCTTGCATTGAGCCCCGATGTGGAAGGGCAGGCGACTGCTGTTTACGTCGGTAATATTGCTCAGCAGCAGGGAGTTAAAGTAACCCGTCTTGCTCAGGGACTACCGGCAGGAGCTGATATCTCGTATGCCGATTCAGCGACAATCGCTGTGGCGCTTAACGGAAGAACCGATTTTTAGGCCGATTTTTCCGCTACAGCATACATCATTTTTATTTTCTAAGCATTTTCAGTTCTTCAATTTTTCCTGAGATATTGCTTTTTGCTTTTAGATCTATTTGTTCTGAGCCCAAGAGCCATTCTTCAATATCACTGATGTAGCAGTTCATT
>JAUVCU010000295.1 GCA_030590715.1 Lentisphaeria bacterium | reverse complement strand
AACCAACAGGAGGTTGCTTGCTGCTGTTGACTCTCGGGCAGGAATGAAAAGATTAACGGGAAAATATGATACCTGGGATGATGTGAAGAAGTCATTTGACTACTGGGCCCGTAGGTTTGATATAAGGCTGGAAGAGCTCGTAACGGGAGACCGTCCTCGCGCAAGACAAAGATTAAAATGGCTTAATGATGGCAGCCGTGCCCTATAGCATTCTAGACCCGGTTTCGTAATGCCGTTTTTTTATTTACGATGTAGATAATGAAGGACATGTGGACTTATTACATAATAAGTTCTTCATGTCCTTCATCGTTTAAACTCCTGTGATTCGTTGAGTGTGTACGCTTTCCTATAATCAAATCTGACCAATGATTCTGCCACATATAACAGTGAAGCCCCAAACCGACATAGCCGCAACCAAATATTTTTGACAGGATCAACATGATCTTGTCAATCCTCTCGGAAAAAGCTTTTGCCCAAACGCGCCCGCCTGCGAAGCTGGCCTGAACACGTGCAAGGCAAAACTTTAGTAGTATGAAGTATCTAGGTTCACTTCGAGTTGAAGCTCAAAGTGAATGGTTGACACAGCTATTACTTTTTTCACAGAATAAGTACCTGTCACGCATTTTTCTCAGCAACATGGCGTATGTGGTGTAGGAATTTACGATTTATAGTGCATTTGATACAATTTTCTCAAGCAAGCTGAAGCTTGTACTCCGACAACTCTGGAAAAGGCGGTTTCGCTATTGAATAGCGAAGAGTCCAGCTTTACTTCGAGTCAAACTCGAAATAGGAGATTACACATCTGATTATATATCTTTTGAGAAAAGTTTAAGAATAACATGTTGTTCCGGCCCTTCTGGGAAGGGCCTAAGTACTCACATTTTGGATTTCATTTGTTATGTTAAGAAGAAAGTTTTCCGCGTAGCGGATATTGAACGTAGACCCGGGCAACGCCCGGTTTTTAGGTATGTTGGTAAAGTTAGAACTCTGCAGGAGCTCCTCGACTTAATCGACTTAATCTATTTAATAAGATACACTGGTATAAATTCAGGTCGAGTTTTTGAAGACCCCCTGTAGGATTCATTATTTGTAAATGTTGTAACTCAGGGCGTTACCCTGAGCTACGGTAAAAATCTCCTTCGTAGATATAATTCCATATTTTGAGTAGAGTTAAGCTCAAAATGAAATCCAAAATGTGAGTAAGTAAACAGATGTCTGGTATTTGCTCTGGATGGGAGTTCGATTTTATTCACGTCTCAGTATCCTTGTGGTTTGTGTGCATTAGCGTCTTCTGCCTCCTCCTGAACGGCTTCTGCTTCCTCCTGAACGGCTCCTTCGAGATGAAGAACGAGATCTGCTTGTTCCACGAGAACGGCTGCTGGAGTCACGGTTCAACGATGACTTTGTTTTTGCACCTAAACCAGACTTGCCCCAACCACTGCTGCTTTTCTTCTCCCAACTACCACTCTGGTTTCGATAAACGTTCCCTTTCTTATCTGAATAAACATTTCCATGAGAAGCAAGGCTTTTCTTTTGCTGTTGTGTTGAGAATGTATTTTTCCCCCTATCAAACGTTTTTGATTTTTTGGTCGGTTGTGCAGAAAAAGTATCTTTTCTTTTATCAAACGTTTTTGATTTACGGTCTGTATTCTCTCTTTGCCGCATCTCTCCTGTACCAGGGGCACTATCACGCCTCTTTTCAAGAGTGTCACGACGGTTCTCGTTCCTATTGTCTGCAATATCGCGGCGGTTCTCGTTCCTGTTTTCAGCAATATCACGTCGGTTATCGTACCTTTTTTCAGCAAAGTCACGACGGTTCTCGTACCTTTCTTCGATCCAGTCATTATCTATATTTGTAAAACCTATTCCTACAGCTCCATGCGGGCCAACATGTCCATGCGTGATCGCCCAGTTCCCCGTTGAGGAGTTATATCGAACGGTAGTACGGGAGACGTGTGGATGATGTACGTAGTGATGGTGGTGTGACCAATGATGATAATAGCCGGTTCCATATATGACTGTTCCGTTATGAATATATATGCGGGAGTACCCTGCTGTATATCCGATGTAGACATAATCCGGGTCAGTATCATAGACATAAACATACTTTACATAATAGTGCGGGTGATCTTCGGGGATCTGGTAGATAGCTCCGGGAATATAGGACGCAACGACCCATGGCCCATTCGGTGTAATTCCTTCATACCACACGGCATTAATACAGGTGTAATACGTTGACTTGTATTTTAACACCGGACTCGTTGTGTTTACAGCATAATATACCTCGCTGCCTTTAATCACTACAAAATCAGGCTTCCCTTCATATTTAATTATAACTGTAGACTTTTGACCTTTTTTAATTTTTTTATTATGAGGTATCAATGTATCCGCGACGGCTTCATCTGCTTCAACTGTTCCCACAATGTGAATCTTTACCCAGCCTTTTACGGACGAAGGATCAATATCGTGAAACGAACGAGGGAGATCAATGGATTTAATAACGGTCCATTCCCCGTCAATTAATGCTTTTGACCGATACCACCGGCCGGATATCAATACAAAATATGCTGCCGCACGACTTTCATAAAAAACATCATAATCGGTGTTAACAAGGTAGCTCAGATTGTCATTGCCAATTGTCTCGAAACGAGGTTCGCCAAAGCTCCAAACAACAACGGTCGATTCATAGGTAGCAAGTACTTTCTTAGCTTTCGTTTCTTTGTTAAAAGTAAGGCTCGCTTTACTTTGTTTCAAATATGCTATCCCGATGTCTGGAGGCAACTGTGCAACAGGAAGCCAGCCGTCATTCAAGTTTTCTGATACATACCAAGTCTCATCAGCAAAGAGATAGAACTTGTTACTTGGCTTATCTTTAAAAATATAATGACTGCTCCCGGTAACCAATAACGTGGTTTCTGTACCTTCAAGCTTCTCTAATTCAGCAGTGCGGGGAACCGTCACGACCACAGTTGGTTCTTTTTGGTATTTAATAACAGGAACCTCTGTGTTGACAGTTATAGATCCTCCCTTGTTATTCATGGCAGATAGAAGAGCTGCAAATTGCTCTTTAGCCATAGTTAAAGAGCGCTCCGGCATATTTGCCAGAATCACTTCTTTAAGTCGTTCCAGTTTGTCACGAGGAGCTTCAGCAAAGATTACTTTTTCAATCATTATATTATTGATTTCGACCTCGCTTTTTTCCCGATCGACAATAGCTAAAGCT
>JAUVCU010000021.1 GCA_030590715.1 Lentisphaeria bacterium | reverse complement strand
TTTGGCATTTAAGCTCAGTCGGGAAAGGTCCTTCTCCAACACGAGTTGTATAAACTTTCATAACTCCCCAAACAGAATCGATGTGCTTAGGAGAAACTCCAGCGCCAGTACAAGCTCCACCAGAAGTTGTGTTGCTGCTTGTTACAAATGGGTATGTTCCGTGGTCGATATCAAGGAATGTTCCTTGTGCACCTTCGAAAAGAACGTTTTTGCCTTCTTTAAGTGCTTTGTTCACTGTAAGAACAGTATCTGTTACATACGACTGTAGGTAAAGAGCTGCTTCTTTTTGTTTTTCCCATTCAACATCAAGGTCAAGAATTTCAGTACCTGCTGCGGCAAACATTTTGTTGTATTTAGCACATTCAATACGGAAGTGTTTCTCGAAGCGTTCAAGCTTAAGAAGTTCAAGAGCGCGAATACCTGTACGAGCTGCTTTGTCTGAGTATGCTGGACCGATTCCACGTTTTGTAGTACCGATTTTTTCACCGTCAGATTTGATCATTTCGTTGTAAGCGTCCATCTCTTTGTGGTAAGGCATGATAAGGTGAGCTTTTGTGCTCAACTCAATTGCCGCAACAGATAGTCCTTGTGCAACAAGTCCTTCCATCTCTTCCATAAGAGCTACCGGGTCTACAACAAGACCATTACCAATAACACACGGTTGACCTTCGCGGAAGATTCCTGAAGGGATTAGGTGAAGAACGTACTTTTTGTCTCCAATCTCAACAGTGTGACCAGCATTGTTTCCACCCTGGTATCGAACGACTACGTCGGTATCTTTTGTAAGAACATCGATGATCTTACCTTTTCCTTCGTCACCCCATTGGGTTCCGACAAGTACTGTAGCAGGCATTTTCTTTGGTTTTCCTTAGGTTTTATATATATATTAAATTATAGTTTTTTTGCGAGAGTAAGTTACTTTGAAAGAGTATAAAAGCAAGCGTGTGCTCGGCGTTTAAATTCCTTAAAAATCGATGGCAAAATATTGAATTGGCATGTGCCTATATATGGTGTAGTTGTGATAGGGAAGGCACCAAGAAGTGTGGTAAATGCTTCTTAAAAAGAGGCAATAAAAAAGGCCGAAGCAAAATTGCCACAGCCTTTAAAGTCATGAATTCTGTAGAAATGGAGTTAGTCCTGAAGCAGTCTGCTTCTTCTTAAGATTTCTTCGTCTGATGTTTTGTCTATAGCGTTGTTTTTGTAGATATTAGATTTAACGGGCTCTTTTTTCTTTGTCGAGTTTCGTCTCTGCCAGTCCGAAATTTTAACTTTTTCTTTATTCGGTTTTTTAAGTGATTTCAGGTCTTTTTGGATTTTTTCTGATTTTTCGATAAGTCTGACCATTTCAGAATTCGAATTGATTATTTCAGCAATCTGTTTGTGTATTGCAAGTTTTTCGTCGTGAAGTTTTTTAAGCTGGGGGTCTATTTGTATCAGCTTTTTACGAAGCTCGAAGATTTTGACAATGTTTTCCTGTTGTTGTTTTTTCAGGTTCTGCTCTTTTTTAGAGTCAGCTGCTTTTGTTATGGTAGCCGAAAGCAGAAGTAGGATTGCTGTCGTATAAAATATTCTTTTCATTTGAAACTCCGTTTATTTACAGAATGATGATATGGATAATCGATTGTTTATGGCTTTTCTGTAGCCGTGACAATAATATCTCTCTATTTAAAAAAATCCATTGAGCATAAGTCTATTTGTCTATCAAAAGAGGACGGCTTTGGAAGTGTAGTCGCGGGGAATAGTTGTTCGATATTCCCGCGGTTTTACTACGGCTGCAATTGGTCGATGATGCTTTGAGCAATTTTTTGTGCGGTCATTCCCAGGCTGTCTTTTATCAGGTCTTGTTTCCCATGCGGTACTATTTCTGTTCCCCAGCCGAAGTGATAAACACCATTGTGTTTTGTATTAATCAGACATTCATCGACAGTTGAGGCCAATCCACCTTTCATTTGGTGATCTTCGATCGTGAATATCGGCATGCGTTGAGCATGTTCTGTCAGTAGTTCTTCTCCGAAAGGAACCAGGAATCGGGTGTTCACAATAGTTGCGCTAATTTTAGCTTTGTAGCTTAAAATTTCAGCCACTTCAAGTGCAGTCGAAACTTCGAGCCCGGTCGCCCATATTGCAATATCTTTACCGGATCTCAGCAATTCCGGTTTTCCCCAATCAATGTGATTCGGTTTATCGGATTGAAGTTCTTCTATTGTTTGAGAGCTTCCGCGCGGGTATCTTATTACTACGGATGTGTCTTGGTTATAGGCCGCGAACATCATGTCACGCAGTTCATTTTCGTCTTTCGGCATTAATATCGACATATTCGGCATGCTTCTTAGAAATCCTAAGTCCTGAATTCCGTGATGCGTTGGTCCGTCCTCTACAATTCCAGATCTGTCAACACAGAAGATGACCGGAAGATTTTGAAGACAGACGTCGTGAAAAATGCAGTCGAATGCTCTCTGCAGGAATGTAGCATACAAAGCGACAACAGGTCTGATCCCATTTGTCGCTAGGCCTGCGGCAAAAACGGTTGCATGCTCTTCCGCAATTCCAACATCAAAAAATCTTTTCGGAAATTTCTCGCTGTACTCAACCATCCCGGTCCCGGACGCCATAGCTGCCGTGATCCCGACTATATCTTTGTGCTTTTCGGCCATCTCAATAAGAGTGTCTCCAAAAGCCTTAGAAAAAGTCAATGAGTTCGATTTTGCACTTTTTCCCGTTTTTTTATTAAAGCTGGAAAGTCCGTGAAATTTTTCAGGAGCTTGTGTCGCAGGATGATAGCCGCGACCTTTTTCTGTTATGACGTGAAGAATGACGGGGTGGTTGAATGTTTTTACTGCTTCAAGTGTTTTTATAAGTGTCGGCAGATCGTGACCGTCAATAGGTCCCAGATATCTTATTCCCAGTTGTTCAAATAAGATACCGGGTACAAATAGTCCTTTTGTGGCTTCTTCGATTTTAGAAACTTTCTTTCGGATCTCTTCTCCATGCGGAACTTTCTTTAAGACAGTTTTGGTGAAAGATTTGAATTTATTGTAGCTTCTCCCCGAAATAATATTGTTCAGGTATTTTGGGATCGCTCCAACATTTTTCGAGATGGACATTTTGTTGTCGTTCAGAATAATAACCATATTTCTGGTTACTTCTGTAATGTTATTAAGCCCTTCGAGAGAAATTCCACAGTTCAGAGAACCGTCGCCAACAATAGCTACAACTTTTTCGTCAGTGCCTTTCAGGTCACGTGCGGCAGCCATACCAAGAGCCGCAGAAATAGCTGTTCCAGCATGTCCTGCTCCAAAGCTGTCGTGTTCCGATTCATCTCTTGATGTGAAAGCCTGGCATCCGTCAAATTGTCGTAGTGTTTGAAAAAGTTCCTGACGTCCGGTCAAAAGTTTATGAACATACGCCTGATGCCCTACATCCCAGACAAATTTATCTGTCGGAGTGTTAAAAACTTTATGTAGTGCAATCGAAAGCTCTACAACCCCCAAGTTGGGTCCGATGTGTCCTCCCGTTCGGGAAACAGTGTCGAGTAGTTCCTCTCTTACTTCAGCCGCAAGTTCTTCCAGTTCTTGCAACTCCAGACCTTTTAAATCTTGCGGACCTTCGATTTTATTTAATAAATTATAATTTTTATCGCTAAATTTTAGCATGCTTTGTGCTTTCTTTTGTTTTTTTTACGAAATCTAACATAAACCCAAAGAGATACAAGATTGAGTCGACAGCTCAATCTTAGCTTAGTTTTTATAATGATTGAGATGTGGAATTATTAGGACGTGCTATTATAGCACCGTAATTGTGTTATTTATGGAATCAGGAGTGCTAAAAAGAAATAATGAAAAATAAATATTTATTCGGACCAATACCTTCAAGAAGGCTTGGGATGTCGCTGGGGGTGGATCTTGTACCATTCAAGACCTGCTCAATGGACTGTATATATTGTGAGTGTGGTGGAACGACAAACCTTACTGTTGAACGGAAAGAATATGTTCCTACTAAAGTGGTTTTGGCGGAGCTGGATGAGTTTCTGGCAACGGATCCTGAATTGGATTTTGTAACTTTTTCCGGAGCTGGAGAACCAACGCTTCACTCGGGGATAGGTGAAATTATTAGTTTTATAAAAACTAAATACCCGAAATACAAAACCTGCCTGCTGACAAATGCTAGCTTGCTTGGAGATGAGCAAGTCATTAAAGAGATAAATGGTGTAGATCTGGTAGTCCCTTCTTTGGATGCTGCATTAGAAGCTGACTTCAGGAAAGTGACTCGTGCTGCAAAAGGTATTACTGTTGAATCTACAATTAATGAACTGGTGGAGTTCAGCGCTAACTGTCATTCGGCAATCTGGCTTGAAATATTTATCGTTCCCGGATGTAATGACTCAGATAAAAGTGTAGCTGCTTTTCGTGAAGCTGTTCAAAGAATCAATCCGGATAAAATCCAGCTTAACACGTTGGACAGGCCTGGTACTATTGAGTGGGTTACTGCTCCTGAACAGGAGATTGTCGATAAGTTTGTAGATGCAATGAGCGATATAGCCCCGCTTGAAGTGGTCGGGAAGTTCAAGTATTCGACTAATGCCGTTTACGATAATTGTTCTGTTGATGAGCTGGCTGATAAAGTCTGTTCTATGATAAGCAGAAGGCCGTGTACGGCTCTTGATATATCATTTGCCTTATCTATGTCAGAAGAGAAAGTTGATGCTGCTTTGAAAAAACTACTTGATGACGGGGCTCTTCTGGTAGAGAATGAGGCTCGTGGTACTTTCTACCGAACTAAATCTGAGTAACCTAGTTGATTGAGCCCACTTTCCATAATAAATAATTTTATTATATTTTATTAATAGTATTGGTTAAGCTGTAAATACTTATTAAGGTATGGGTTCTTTCTTTATAAAACTTTTGTTAATCGTTCAGATAAATGCATTTCGTGCTTTTTGAACTTATTCTGTACGGAGGAATTTGTATGTGTAGTGAATTAAAATGTGGGACAGGACAGATTTTTGTCGTTGACGATGAAGTTCTTATACAGCAGACGACAAAAATGATTTTAGAAGAATGCGGTTACGAAGTGCTCCTGGCTGGAAGCGGCAAAGAAGCTGTTGAAAGTTTTCGCGAGAATCATAAAAATATAGTTTGTTCTATTCTGGATCTTACTCTTCCTGATATGTCCGGAATGGATGTGTATGAAGAAATGAAAGTGATTCAGCCTGATTTGAAAGTAGTGATCTCTTCGGGAAGAAGTGATGAGGCCATTGTGTCTAACGCTCTGGAAAAAGGAGCCGATAGATTTTTAGGGAAACCATTCTCTGTAATGGATTTAGCGGATATTGTCGCTGATTTAATTAGATAAGGATTTTAGATGTTTAAAAAAGTTTGTTTTTTAGTTTTTACTTGTGCAGCAGTTGTTCTGACTGGTTGCGTTTCTACACAGAAAAAATCTGCATATAGCGTGCTTCAGGTTCCATCAACGACAAGGATTTACCTTTCCTCAAATTTGTGGTTTCAGCCCGATGGTCAAATGGAGTCATCTAATTATCAGATGGGCGATATTTTGAGCTATGGAACAGAAGTGACTGGTATTGATTACGATGATCAATATATAACTTTTACTGCCAAACTGCAGGATCAGCGTTTCAGGATTGAGTTTATGAAAGAATACGCAATGATGTCTATTGAGGAATATATCAAGCAGATTTTTCAGGTGAAAAATCCTGTTGAAGTCGAACTTAGTATTGAACCTCTTCTATTTGAGAGAATCAGCCGCGGTGTTGTTGAAAAGGGTATGACAAAGCAACATGTGCTTATGGCATATGGTTATCCTTCAGCTCACCGAACGTCATCACTTGATGATGATACCTGGATCTACATGATCACTCGAGGGAAATCTAAGCGAGTTGTATTTAGAAATGGGAAAGTCCTGTCCGTTCTAAACAATTAGTAAAAGGCAGTTATGGATCAAATCTTTTTTTCTCCCGATGAAATTCTAGAAGCCACGGGTGGATACCTGTTAGGCTGTAATGATTCTTTTAAAGGCGTAAATTCAATCTTGACCGATTCCAGAGCTGATTGCTCCGGAGCTATGTTTATCGCCTTGTGCGGTGAGCATTTTGACGGTCATCTCTTCCTGAGTAAAGCTGCACAATCCGGCGCGGAGCTTCTCTGCGTCGAAAAATCTTTTACCGAAAGTAATGATGTTTCAAATCTACCACTTCTGGTTGTCGATGACACGACAAAAGCCTATCAGGATTTAGCCCGTTTTCACCGTAGACGATTGGGATTAAAAGTTATCGGAATTACCGGGAGTACCGGGAAAACGAGCACTAAAGAAATAATGCACAGCGTGTTGGTTGCTGAATTTGGTGACGACTGCGTATATTCCACAAAGGCCAATACAAATAATCATATAGGTGTTCCTCAAAACCTTCTAAATCTGACTGCAGATCATAAGGTTGCCGTAATCGAAATGGGATCGAACCATATCGGTGAAATAGAAGTTTTGAGCCGTACTGCAGAACCGGATGTGGCAATAGTAACATCTGTCGGTAGTAGTCATCTGGAATTTTTTAAAACAATAGAAAACGTTGCGCATGAAAAGGCAACGATTTTTAAACATTTGAAACCGTCGGGCGTTGCTGTGATACCTTCAGATTGTGAGTATCGATCTATTCTTGAATCCTATGGAAGTTCCGCACATATTATTGCCTTTGGAGAAGATATCCGAGGTGAATATAAAGGGAGTGATCTGACCGGTGGGCATTTTGACCTTATGACAGGTGAGTCAGCTAAGATCGAAGTAGACTGGCCCGTTCAGGGTAGGCATCAGATGAATAATGCTCTCGCTGTTGTTGCAGCCGCGCATTCAATAGGTCTTAGCTATGAAGTTATAGTCAAGGGGTTGAAAAAGAGCATGCTTACCGGCATGAGATTGAGAGTTAGAAATATAGATGGAGTCAATTGGGTCAATGATGCCTACAATGCAAATCCGGAAAGTACAAAAGCCGGGCTTAGCTGGCTTAGTGAATTTGCCGATCCTCAATCATTGGTAATCATTCTTGGCGATATGCTGGAACTTGGCGACTCTGCTTATGAAAAACATTTGGAGACACTCAATTATACGCGGGAACTTTTTCCGGACTCTCAACTGTTTTGTGTTGGACCTATTCTGGAGCAGGTAGTTAATGATCTTCAAGAACCTGAAAACGTCTGCACTTTCAAAAAAACTACGGAAGCCACAGATATTATCCGAGACAAAGTGAAATCTGGAGATATTGTTTATTTAAAAGGTTCGCGTGGAACTCATCTTGAAGTAATTGAGCCGGATAATTCCAGCTCGCAATAATGCCGGGAGGTATTTGTTTTGAAAATGTTATCTGGTTATATCCAAATTATAAGTGATCTGATTGTCGGACTTTGCGGCGACACGGAACTGCAAATCAACAATGTCACAAACAATTCGAGAAAGGTTTCCTTCGGCGATATTTTTGTTGCAATAAAAGGTGCTTGTTTCGACGGGCATAATTATATTGACAATGCAATTGAGAGCGGAGCTTCTGTTATCGTTCATACTTCAGATATTTCCAAAGTCACAGGCGTAACATATATTCTGGTTTCAGACATTTACCGTGCCTATGCTCTCCTGGTTGAATGTTACTTTTCATTTCCTTCACAAAACTTTGATCTGGCTGGGATAACGGGAACAAACGGGAAAACCACTACCGCATTTTTGTTGAGTATGATCCTGAAAAGGGCAGGGCGAAAAACAGGTTTGGTTTCAACGGTCGAGTATTCAACGGGCGGTCGGGTCGAGGTTGCTTCGCGAACTACTCCCGAAGCTTATGGACTGCAGCAGTTGTTCTCTGAAATGGCGGATGAAAATTGTGAAAATGTTGTGATGGAGGTTTCTAGTCATGGGCTTGATCAGCATAGAACCGGCAACTCTCTTTTTAAAGTAGGCATTTTTACAAATCTTACCGGAGATCATCTGGATTATCACGGGACTATGGAATCTTACTTTGAAGCAAAGCAGAGATTGTTTCTGGATATCCTTGAGGATGATGGGGTAGCTGTGATTAATGCGGATGATAAATATGGAAAGCAGCTTATAGACATAATAGGTGAATCGGCTTTCAGTTTTGGGCGTGGACCGGAATGCCATTGTCAGATTGTCAGCTTTGAATCTTGTGTTCGTGGTGTGACAATACATTTGAATCTTGATGGCCACGACTTAACGCTTTATTCTAGTCTGATTGGAGAATACAACGTTTATAACATAGCAGGCGCTGTTTCGGCTGCTTATGCCCTTGGACTTTCAGCAGAATCAATTGCAGGTGTTTTTGCCCCTTCCTCTAAACATCAGGTTCCTGGAAGACTGGAGTCGTTTATTGGGGGTAATGGCGTAAGTGTTTTTGTCGATTACGCACATACCGATGATGCGCTGTCTAACGTTTCTATGACTTTGAAAAAACTTACGGACAAAAAACTGACAGTCGTCTTCGGCTGTGGTGGAGACCGTGATAAGACAAAGCGTGCGAGAATGGGAAAAGTGGCGGCGGATATTGCAGATCTTGTAGTTGTCACCAGTGATAATCCAAGAACAGAAAAACCGGAATGTATAATAAATGATATTTGTTCCGGGCTGCCTGAAAATTATGAATTTGAGTCTATTGAAGATCGTGAGCAGGCAATTATTTATGCTATAAATAATGCCTCTGCCGGCGATACTGTTTTAGTTGCCGGTAAAGGACACGAAACATACCAGGAAATAAATGGTGTTCACTATGACTTTGATGACCGCGAAATCGTACGAAAGGTTTTAGAGCTTTATTAAATCGGTTCGGACTAGCTTTTAGAAGCCGCAAACTGGCTTCTTCTGGCTTTAATAGTCGCCGAAATAATTCCACTTTTTTGATATACGGTGAAGAATTCTTTAAAAGATTTATTATAACGGTCCAGGCTTCCTTTGCTGAAAGCCCTTTTTCTTGCCTGTCTGTATTTCTTGATTGCAGGAGCTGCTATTTCTACGAGATCTCTTCCTGAATGTAAAATATTCATCTCACTTGCACTGAATATTTCATCTTCTGCTCTGAATTGTGATTGTATCTTTTTACCGATGAAGCTAGAAATAGAGGTCACATCTTCAGAAAGCATCATCTCATGTTTAACAAGTGCTGAAGCGGATACAATTGTGTCGTTCAGGAGAATCAGATACTGTAGCACTGTGCCGATTGTATCTTTTTCTTTGGATGGAATGATAATTGCTTTTGTATTTTCGATACAAACTTCAAAGAGTTCCATGATTGTTTCGTATATGATCTGTCGTTCATCCTCATAGTGAATAAAAATATCCTGTTCAAGAAGTTCGATAGCTCTGTCATACGCGGCATCTCTACGACCCATTAGGGCCGGGATATTCATAAGAGCCAAATCGTTTGACAGGACATCTTCCTCACTGTTAAAGAATGTGATTTTTTGGAAGGTTCTCTTTACTTTTGAAAGTACATCTGTTTTCAATCTGTTTCTCCAAGTGCTTTTTGATCATATACAAGCGTGAAAACGATTTCACATTGTTTCTACAAATATAACAAATTATAGCTTAGTTTCCTGCGTTATGCATACCGTGGGTCGGGTGATTTGCCAAATAAATCCATTACCTGCTTAAGGTCTTCCCATACTTCTTTTTTCTTGCTTTGCTCTCGGTACAGTAAAGCAGGGTGGAAAGTCGGCATCACTTTTGCGCCCATATATTCGACCCATTGTCCGCGGTGACGTGATACTCCACGTTTGTTCACCAGCAGTCTCAACGGGATTGGACCTAGAAAGACAATCACTTCGGGCTTGACTAATTCGATCTGTTTGTTCATATACGCAATACAGACTGCAAGTTCATCATCTGTCGGCGGTGTGTGTACATTTTTAACGCTGTGCATAATATCGGCAATATAAACGCTGCTCAGGTCAAACTTCATTGCTGTGATCATTTTTGAAAGCAGTTCGCTTGTCTGACCCATCGAATTATCATTGCCGCGCCCTTGAGCTTCACCAATAAACATCAGCCGTGAACGTACATTACCTTCTCCGTACAGCGTGAAGTGTTCGCCTGTATACAGTTGTTGTTTTGAGGTCGCATATTGCTGAAGTGTTTCAGTCGTTATTGACGATAAATCAATATTTGAAGGTGCTATCGGCCTTGCTTCTGTCCCAGCAGCCTGAACTTGAACCTGCTGCTCTACTTTTTGCTCTTGAGGTTGTTGCACTGGTTGAGGCTGATATTCTGCCTGTGGCTTTGGCTGTGGTTGATATTCTGCCTGAGGCTGATGAACTGGCATTTCAACGACTGCCTGAGTAACTGCTGGTTGCTGGTAATTAACCTCTTGTTGCGGTTCGTCTGCAGCTAAAGGAGGAAAGTCTATATACAACTCTTTTAAATTGTCCCCTGAAACGTGGATGAATTTATCCAATTCAGCATCTCTTTTTAAAAACTCAATGAGTTCTACGTACAAGCCTTTTTCAGACATTATTACCTTCACCACTAATATGATTATTTATTACCTGATTCTTGTGGACAAAAGTACCATATCAAGTATACATATTCTATAGAATCTCTATTAAATACTTATCAAATAGATGATTGTTTTAAATATAAAATAACCGGAAAACAAGTTTGAAATGGCTTCAGTGAATAAAGATACAAAACAGAAAATATTTGTTACAGACCTCGATGGCACTTTGTTGAATAGTAATAGGGAAGTTTCAGCACAGGATCTGAAAACGTTGAGGCATCTTGGAAACAAACATTGTATAAGGGTTGCCGCAACTGGACGCTCGCTTTATTCAATAAACAAAGTTCTGCCTCAGGATTTTCCTTTTGACTACATCATCTTTTCGTGTGGCGCAGGTATTATCGACTGGCGCAGTAAAATACTGATTCATAAAAATCATCTGACACGAGAAGAAGTGGTGAAAGCCGCAGAATTTATGATTGAGCAACGAATCAGTTTTACTATTCAGGACATGATTCCAAATAATCACCAGTTCTATAAGTTCAGATCACAGAATGCGTGTTCGGATTATGATAATCGCTGTGTGTTATATCACAACCACATTCTTGGTAATGACGACCAGTTGGAACTGATTCAGGATTGCAGCCAACTCTTGGCAATTGCTGAAGAAAATAATGGTTTGTACGAGTTTGTTAAATCATCTTTGCCGGAATTTAATGTTATACGGGCAACATCTCCCCTTGATGGTCACTCTCTTTGGATCGAAGTTTTTCCAAATGGGGTGTCTAAAGGAAATGCCGTTCAATGGTTGTGCCATTATCTCGGCATTGGAATTGAAAATTCGGTTGGGGTCGGAAATGATTACAATGATCTGGATTTCCTGAGAATCGTTCAGGATCCTTATGTGGTTTCAAATTCCCCGGAAGAACTGAAACGTGAATTTGACGTTGTCGCTTCAAATGACCAGTCTGGCGTATCTGAAGCCGCTGATTTATCCTCTCTGGTATAAAACTATAGGTTACCTTAAGTCAGGTCGGAAGCGGATCACTACAGAGCA
>JAUVCU010000015.1 GCA_030590715.1 Lentisphaeria bacterium | reverse complement strand
GTGCATTGAATATCATCCGGAGTATCGGCAACCATTTTCATGACAACTTGTGAATCGCAGATTACGATATCCGGTTTTTGATTGAGAAGCGTCAGCATGTGTGCGTATTCGCGCTCTTTCACAATTATTACCGACGCATCGTTGTCCAGCGAATCTCGAATTGTTTGAACCTGTGGAAGAATCAATCTTCCTTTTGGAGCCTGAAGGTCAATTGGAACAATTAAGATTGCAATTCCACCTGGCTTAACCAGATCTCCAACCAATGGAGGCGGTTTGATAAAATCTTCCGGACAGTTCTTCTGAAGACCCGCTTTATAGGTGTTTAAATACGATTCGCGCTTTGCCATGTCGGTGCTCGAACAAACCATAACATCACTGGTGAATTCGTTGACTTTCACAAGAAATTCTTTAGTCGGTGTTTCTATATCACTTTTGTTTACCACAATTATCAGCGGAAGTTTTTTGTCCTTCGCCTTTTGGGCAATGTCGTTTTCAGTCTCGTTCCATTTGTTGGGCTCGCAGAGAATGGTTACAATATCAGCACGGTCAAAAACCTGTTCTGTTTTCTTAATCCGCTTTTCACCAAGTTCTGTTTTATCGTCCAGGCCGGCTGTATCCAAAAATACCACCGGTCCGAGAGGAAGCAGCTCCATACTTTTTTCAACAACGTCAGTTGTCGTACCAGAAATTGAAGATGTAATAGCTACATCCTGACCGGCAATCATATTTAAAAAGCTGGACTTCCCAACATTTGTCCGCCCGAAAAGGGCTATTTGTAATCTCAGTGCTTTTGGTGCTTTTTGCATTCTTTATCCTTTTAAGACATCGGACCGATCAGTCGGATCGGACTGATAAAATTAATACCCAAGTGAAACGAGGTTATCCGGGGCCAGAACTTCATCCACATCTTCTTTGCCCAATATTGAATTTAAAAATTCTCTGACACTTTTGAATTCAGATTCTTTAAATTCCTGTACTAATTCTCCGCATTTGTCATAACCAATATAAGGAAGAAATGCGGTGATAATTGTCGGATCGTGATCAAATAGTTGAGCACAAGTATCTTTGTTTGCCGTAATTTGTGAACAGTGCTTTGTCAGCATTATTGTCGTTTGTTTAAGAAACGAAAGTGATTCCAAAATAGAGTTTGCGATCAACGGCATATATTCATTAATCTGAAGCGTTCCATCTGAAGCCGCATCGGCAATAAGTATGTCGTTTGTTTTGATCTTCATCGCAGCCTGAATTATCGATTCAATGATTACCGGATTTACTTTCCCAGGCATGATCGAGGATCCTGCTTGAACTGCTGGAAGATTAATCTCACCCGTAAAATGAAGAAGGCGCAGGGCTTTACAAATCTTGATGAGGTTGACCGCGGTCGATTTCATCGTAGCTGAAATTTCTACGAAGCAATCATTATTAGCAGTCCCGTCGATACAATTCTCGCTTCTCGAAAGTCCAAGTCCTGTTATAGACCGCAGCTTCTCTATCACTTTAAAAATATAAGTTTGAGGAGCTGTAAGGCCTGTCCCTACAGCTGTTCCGCCAATGTTAACCATGCGGATTCGCTCTTCACACTTAAATGTACGCCAGCGATCTCGCGCAAAAGCTTCTGAAAATGATCCGAATTCAGCGCCCAATGTTATTGGAACTGCATTTTGATATTCTGTTCGCCCGATTGTCGCAATCGATGAAAATTCTTTTTCTTTTTCTTGAAAAATATTCTGAAGATCGGCAAGAAGTTCGCTCAATTCACGCAGTTTAAATATCACCGCAATTTTAAGCGCAGTCGGATACGTGTCATTGGTCGATTGGTGAAGGTTTACATCCTCAATGGGATTTACAATTGTGTATTCTCCTTTTTCTTCTCCGAGTATCTCAAGCGCTCTGTTTGCGATCACTTCATTCATATTCATATTTGTTGAAGTTCCCGCTCCACCTTGAAGTGAGTCTAAAGGGAATTGATCTTCAAAATTACCTTCAATAATTTCGTCGCAGGCTTTGATAATCGCGTTTGATTTGTCTTCATCTATCGCTTCAATTTCGTAGTTTGACAGACACGCTGCTTTTTTTACCATAGCAAAGGCCTGAATCAAATCAAAAGAGGTTGTCTGACCTGAAATTGGAAAATTCTCTATGGCACGGGCAGTGTGGATTCCCCAGTATTTTTCTCCTGGAATCTCCTTTTCTCCAAGTGCATCTTTTTCTATTCTTGTGTTCATAAATAGTTTTAGAAAACCTTATTTTTGTTTGCTTAGAGCAGATTTTACCGAAACGCCGTCAATATTTCCAAGTTTACCAGTAAGTTGGCCCATTGTGTCATTGTCCGTATCTACAACCAGCGTTATCACATTGCAGCCCTTGTCTTTGTAGGGAACGCCCTGACGAGCCACAATTATATCTCCAAAATCCGTAAGGAAACGGTTAACTTCCTGGGCACTATCCTCGCGCTGTTCTACAATTATTCCTATAAAACCAAGACGTTTGTCCATTTCTAAAAGCTCCTCGCTCAAAACATAAAAAAGCCCTGCTGCGAATGTTCGCGGCAGGGCTGTATTATATAAATTCATTACACTTAACCAATTCAATTTTCATCTCGTGGCAAGTCTAATCTATTTCACAATTACAACCCTAGGCTCAGAATTACATTCCTTACCGCAGATTTAGATCCTATTATATATAAAAAACGTAGCAATTCAATCTTCTCTATGTTATTTTTTTAACAGTTTGCAGAGTGCTCATCTATTTTTTTATAAATGTATTTAGCTTACAATTAGATATCGGACGATTATTCAGGTAATTAAATATGAGGTAATTATGCTAAAGGACACGATTTTGAATCTGCTAAATGAGCAGGTGAATCTTGAGTACTATTCTTCCAACCTTTATCTTCAAATGAGCTCCTGGTTTTCCTATCATGGATTGGATGGTTGTGCTCAATTTATGAGTGAGCATGCAATGGAAGAACGGGAACACATGACACGCCTTTTCAATTATATAACCGAAACGGGTGGATATGTTAAACTTGGGCAGATTCCTGCTCCAAAAACGGAATGGGAGTCACATGCGGAGATCTTCGAAGATACTCTCGAGCATGAATGTTTGATTACTTCTAAAATAAATAATCTGGCTAAGGCCGCTTTTGATCAGGCCGATTTTTCAACGTTTAATTTCCTTCAGTGGTACGTTGGTGAGCAGCATGAGGAAGAACAGCTTTTCCGTTCAATTCTTGATAAAGTCAAACTTCTGGGCGATGATAAAAAAGGTCTTTACTTCATTGATAAAGAAGTTGGAGCACTTGCCAAAGGTGAGGCTCCAGCTGCCGAACCTCAGTAAGCTCTTTATTTAGTTTAATCGTATAATGAACCGTCGCGTATATACGTGGCTGTTCATTTTTTTTCCCATATTTCTTGTGGGAATGTATTCGTTACCAAAATGAATAGTATGCAAATGTCGGGAGATAAAAAAAGAAAGGCTGCAATGGTTTAGGGGGAGGGGACCATTGCAGCTTAGGGGATGTCGTATAAAAATAACTTTGGGGAAGTTATTGTTTGTTAGACTATAATTAGAATCTATATCGAAATTGCGAAGTGTCAATTGAATGTTTTGTGCGTAAGTTCCTGGTAATTAACCCTTTTTGATGAGGTGTCTTCTTTGAGATGGAGTGTCTATTATATCGAGCTGTCACAGACTTTATTATTGAGGCGTTTTTATTTGCAAGTAAACTCAAATTGCTTCGTTTGTAACTTTCTGTATTAGTATGTGAATAGTTGTGTTTTGCAAAAAATAGATTAAATGTCAATTTAGAAATATTTCACTTTTTTTTGTAAAAGATCTGCTAATAATAGGTTCGAGCATAAATAATCTACTTATCTTCCTGATCTAAAGTAAGTATTTGAATATACTATGGCGTTAGCGGTCCTGTTGCATTGGCCTGAGTTTGCCAATTATAATTACTTTGCATGCTACAATTATGACAGCTGAGGTGGTTTGTGGATATCTCGAAGTATACATCTTTATTTGGAACAGTAGAGGTGCATCCGTCGCTTGGCCCTACAGGGGCAATTGAAATTGACTCTGTAGGTATTGTTCTTTTTGCCGTTGCAGCCATCAGTGTGGACTGCAGGAATTGTAGGGTGTAAAATGCAGTATACTGTTCTGCTGTAATCAATAATAAGTAGGAAAGCACTATGGCGTTTTCATTTGCACGAACTCCTGATATACGTTTTGGAACTAAAACATTTTGTGAGTTACCAAAGCTTATTCCCGGCTTTGGACAAAAGGCTCTTTTGGTGATTGGAGGTAATTCCTTACAGCGCTCGGGTCGTCTGTCTTACTTAACCGAACGACTTGAAAATAACAATGTCTTATTTGAAATCTATTCTGTTTCAGGAGAGCCTTCACCTGAATTAATTGACAGTACTGTTTCTCAATTCAAAGATAAACAAATTGATGTTGTCGTCGCTATTGGTGGTGGAAGTGTTGTTGATGCCGGTAAGGCTATTTCTGCAATGTTGAAAATGGAAGGTTCTGTTCTGGATTATCTCGAAGGAGTCGGCGATAAGCAACCGACAGGGCAAAAGGTTCCGTTCATTGCCGTACCGACCACATCGGGAACCGGAAGTGAAGCTACTAAAAATGCAGTGATAAGCCGTGTCGGTAAAGACGGTTTCAAAAAATCGCTCCGTCATGATAATTACGTTCCTGACCTTGCTGTTATTGATCCTGAAATGATGCTTTCATGCCCAAAAAATATCACAGCCTATTGTGCTATGGATGCATTTTCTCAACTGTTTGAATCATTTGTTTCGACTGGAAGTAATGCTATGACCGATGCCCTGGCATATAGTGGCCTACAGCAGATTATTTCTAATCTTTTTGCAGCTTATGATCATGGCGATACAGATCTTCATGCGCGAACAGCTGTCGCCTATGCTGCTATGCAGTCTGGGATAACATTGGCGAATGCTGGACTCTGTGTTGTTCATGGTTTTGCATCTTCAATAGGCGGTATGTTCGACATTCCTCACGGAGTTGTTTGTGGAACATTACTGGCTGCTGCTACCGATATAACAATTAGGGAACTTAAAAGGGCGAGAGTTGAATCCCCTGAAGCAGAGCAATCATTGTATAAGCACGCGGTTGTCGCACAATTGATCACCGGAAATAATTTGCCTGATATTGATCTGGTGAATCAGCAGATGATTGAAACGTTGTATAAATGGACGGACTATTTGAAAATACCAAAGCTTTCTGAATTCGGAGTGACATTAGACGATATTTCGAGAATTGCAGCAGTGACTGGCTGTAAAAATAATCCTATTGAGTTGACGGAAAAGCAGCTATGTGAAATTCTTCACAAACGCCTTTAAATAAAAAAAGCCCATCGATGAGGATGGGCTTTTTAAGCTACTCCCTAAATTACTTTAGGGCTGCAGCAAGCTCTTGTACCAGTGCTTTACTGTCGGCAAGTCCTTGTTCAACAGAGTCGGCATTTGCCATTTTGTTGATAAGGGCACTACCGACAACAACTCCGTCGGCATGTTTACTTACAACGGAAGCCATTTCTCCAGATGATACTCCGAACCCAGCAACAACTGGTGCCGGGCTGTGTTTTGTGATCATCGCAAGGTTTTCTGCAAGGTCAGCAGGAAGTTCTGTTCGAGCACCCGTCACACCAGTCACAGTGATGTAGTAAACAAAACCTTCAGCCTCTTCAAGGATCATTTTTGCGCGGTCTTCAGGTGTTGTTGGTGCAAGAAGAGTGATCAATTGAACTCCATTCTTCGAAAGACTTGGTTTTACCTCATCGTATTCTTCATATGGCACGTCAACAATCAGCCAACCGTCAATTCCGACTTCTGCAGACTTCTCAGCCAGTTTCTCAACTCCGTAATTCATGATTACGTTGTAGTATGAGAATAGAACGATTGGTGTTTCGTGGCTTTTTCTGAATTCAGTTATCATTTCGATGATCAGATCAAGTTTAGTCCCTGAATTAAGAGCACGCTCCATCGCAAGTTGGATCGTTGGTCCGTCGGCCATTGGCTCAGAAAAAGGAACTCCAACTTCGATAACATCAGCTCCATTAGTTGCAATTGTATCAAGTACTTTTGCACTGGTAGCAATATCAGGATCGCCAGCCGTCGTGTACATAACTAGGGCTTTACGGTTTTCTTCTTTACATTTTGCAAAAGTTGCATCAATTCTATTCATCTTATTTTTCCTTTGCATCTAGGTATTTCTGTACGGAGTCCATGTCTTTGTCTCCACGGCCCGACAGGTTTACTACTAGGATTTCGTCTTTAGGCATTTGAGGCGCTCGTTTAAAGCATTCCGCAATTGCATGAGAAGATTCAAGTGCAGGGATAATTCCCTCAAGACGGCAAAGTTTCATAAATGCGTCCACGGCTTCTTCATCGTTAATTCCTGCAACATCCATGCGTCCTGTTTCGTAGAAATACGAATGTTCCGGACCTACACCTGGGTAATCAAGACCAGCTGATATTGAATGTGTCGGGTGAATTTGACCGAACTCATCCTGAAGAAGGAATGTTTTGTTTCCGTGAAGCACTCCAACACGTCCCTTAAGCATACTACAGGCGTGGTATTCTGTATCGATTCCGTCTCCGGCAGCTTCTACAGCACGCAGGCGTACATTTTTATCTTTGATGAAGTCCCAGAAAATACCCATGGCATTACTTCCGCCACCGATACACGCGATAATTTCGTCAGGTAGGCGACCTTCTTTTTCAATGATCTGCTCACGGACTTCTTCGCCGATAACTTTCTGAAATTCACGAACCATCATCGGGTAAGGATGTGGCCCTGCAACCGTTCCAATTACATAGAATGTATCCCTAACTTTTGAAACCCACACGCGCATTGCTTCGTTCATCGCGTCTTTAAGTGTTGCTGTTCCCGATGTTACTGCAATAACTTTTGCACCAAGCATTTTCATGCGGGATACGTTAGGAGCCTGACGCTCAACGTCTTCTTCTCCCATGTAGACTTCACATTCCATTCCAAGAAGAGCTGCAGCTGTTGCTGTTGCAACACCGTGCATTCCTGCTCCAGTTTCCGCGATAAGTTTGTTCTTACCCATTTTCCTGGCAAGAAGTGCCTGACCAATTGTGTTGTTTACCTTGTGAGCTCCCGTATGATTCAGGTCTTCACGTTTCAGGTAGATTTTTGCCCCGCCACAGTATTCTGTAAGGCGCTTTGCATAATAAAGTGCAGATTCGCGTCCAACATAGTTTTTCAGCAGATCGTTGTATTCCGCAAGGAACTCTTCATCTTTCCATGCTTCATCGAATGCTTTTTCCAATTCGATCAGAGCCGGCATAAGAGTTTCTGCTACATATTGACCTCCAAACTGGCCAAAATGTCCTCGCTCGTTTGTTTTACCCATCTTGTTATATTCCTTCAAAAATTTTGAGCCTTTTCAGACCAACTTTTTAATTAATTTTGTTCTAATAGTTCGGCTAGTTTTTTACCTGGAGATGCTTCACGCATTAACGTTTCTCCGATCAGGAATGCCGAGGCTCCAATTTTCATGAATTCCGCAATATCTTCTTTAGTTTTGATTCCACTTTCTGCAACTTTGACGATTGAATCAGGTATCTCCTGTATCAAAGCGCGTGTCGTATCAAGATCTGTTTTAAATGTTTTAAGGTCACGACTGTTAACGCCAATTACCTCAGCTCCTTCGTGAAGAACCATATCCAGTTCGTCGATGTCATGAATTTCTGTAAGAACATACAGACCTAGTTCTTTCGCTAGTTTGTAAAGATTCCTATACTGTTCCGAACTCAGCGCTGCAGCGATAAGGAGTATGGCATCTGCTCCCCATACCTTTGCTTCGTATATTTGGTAAGGATCAACAATGAAATCTTTGCGTAGAACGGGAATATCAACTTCATTGGTAATTGCCTGAAGGTAATCAGGGCTTCCAAGGAAGTAGTTTTTCTCAGTTAGGCACGAGATGGCAGCTGCGCCGTTTGAATTAAGCTCTTTGGCAAGTCCAAATACATCAAACTCTTCTCTAATAACTCCTTTAGATGGAGACGCTTTTTTCAGTTCACTAATGATGCGCGGACCACGGCCCTCACCACCTTTAAGCGCCTCAACAAAGTTTCGGCATGGCCCTGTTTCTTTTGCTTCTTCAGCAAGCTGCTCAATCGGGATCTCTTCTTTTTGCTTGATAAGATCAATTTTAATCTTATCAATAATTTCGTCTAGAATCGTAGCCATTATTTTGATGCCTCAATTAGCTTGTTAAGTTTTTCCATAGCTGAGCCGGAATCAATCGACTGCTTAGCAATTTCAATCGCTTCCTCAAGGGAGTCTGCTTTTTCGCCTACAATAATTCCTGCTGCCGAGTTCAGAAGAACAACAGCTCTAGGAGCTCCTTGTTGTTCGCCTGAAAGAATATTTTTAATTATTTGCGCATTCTCATCAGCTTCCCCACCGGCTAGGGCTTCAATTTCAAAGTTTTCCCCTAGAAGCTCCTGTGCATCTATCTCGTACGTTTTAACTTCACCATCACGAAGTTCGCTGACTTTAGTTTTCCCAACACATGTTATTTCGTCGAATCCGCCTTCGCCATGTACTACCATTGCCCTACGGCATCCAAGGTGTTTAAGAACATTGGCAAATACTTCCGTCAGTGACGGATCGAAAACACCAAGCACCTGACCCGTAACCGCAACAGGGTTTGCAAGAGGTCCAAGCATATTGAAAATAGTTCTGATTGCAAGCTCACGGCGAACTGGCATTACGTGTTTCATCGCAGGATGCATTGACGGCGCGAATAGGAAGCCTATTCCGTTTTCCTTGATGCTCTTTTCCATAGCTTCTGCTTTCGCGTCAAGGTTTACTCCAAGGGCAGCAAGAACATCTGCAGAACCGCATTTACTCGAGATTGCACGGTTACCGTGTTTGGCAACTTTTATTCCTGCACCTGCAGCAACGAAAGCTGTAGTCGTTGAGATGTTGAACGTATTAGCTCCATCACCACCAGTACCGCAAGTATCAATTACTGGCGAATCTCCGTCAATAGTGATCTTGGTTGCATTCAGGCGCATTGCCTCTGCAGCTCCAGTGATCTCTTCAACGGTCTCACCTTTCATTCTAAGGGCAACAAGGATGCTGGCTATTTGAGCCGGCGAAGCTTCACCTTTCATAATTATATCCATAACACCGCAAATCTCTTCACGTGTCAGGTCATTTTTGGCAACTACTTTTTTGATAATATCATTGATCATTTGTTACCTCAATTATTTTTGTCTGTTATTTATTTCAGCCATCTTAACAAAATTTTCAAGAAGTTTCATCCCTGATGGACTCAAAATCGATTCAGGGTGATACTGCATGCCGACTGTCAGGTGTTCTTTGTGGCGAACACCCATTATTTCTCCGTCTTCCGCTCTCGAAGTAATCTCAAGGCAGTCTGGAATTGTCGATTCTTCAATTGCCAGTGAGTGGTAGCGAATGGCTTCCATTGGATTGTCGATCCCTTCGTAAATCCCTTCACCGTCGTGATCGATCATCGATGTCTTACCGTGCATCAGCTTTTTGGCTCTTATGATGTTACCACCAAATGCTTCTCCAATTGATTGATGACCAAGGCAGACCCCAAGAATCGGAATCTTTCCACTGTATGTTTTTATTGTATCAATAGAGATACCAGCTTTACTTGGGCATTTAGGCCCTGGTGAAACGACGATACAGCTTGGATTTATATCCTTAATATCTTCTACTGTTATCTCATTATTTCTAACTACTTTCACTTCCATTTTCATCTCAAGAAGATACTGAACAAGGTTGTATGTAAAAGAGTCAAAGTTATCTATCATTAAAATCATAATATTTTATCCTGTTTTGACGCTCTCTTATAAAATTAGTTTTGATTGCTAAGTCTATAGGAGTCAAACGTTTTAGTCAATGCGAAGGTCTCTTGCTGCAAGCTCAAGGGCTTTTTTCATTCCACATGACTTATGCATTGTTTCTTCATACTCTTTAAGAGGATCTGAATCTGCAACGATTCCAGCTCCTGCTTGTACCGATACCTTGTCACCCTCAATCTCAAGAGTCCTGATTGTAATAGCAAGGTCCATATCTCCATCATAGCCGATGTAACCAATAGCTCCTCCGTAAGCACCACGTGCTTGAGGCTCAAGTTCATTAATTATTTCCATCGCCCTTATTTTTGGCGCACCACTTAGTGTTCCCGCTGGGAATGTGGCCTTAACAAGGTCAAAGGCATCTTTATCGTCCTGAGCCTCACATTCAACATTGGAAACAATATGCATAACATGTGAATAACGTTCGATTGTCATAAGGTCTTTAACTTGAACTGTTGCCGGCTTTGCTACTCGCCCAAGATCATTACGGCCAAGATCAACAAGCATTACGTGCTCAGCTCTCTCTTTTTTGTCTGCAAGAAGGTCTTCTGCGTTAAAGTTATCCTCAACTTCATCAATACCTCGAGGACGAGTTCCTGCAATCGGTCTTACAATTGCCTTCCTATCCTGAAGTCGTACCATGATCTCAGGAGATGAACCTACAAGGATTTTGTCTCCATTTTTGAAAAAGAATGTATATGGAGAAGGATTAATCAGCCTCAGAGCCCTATAAATATGAAGAGGTGGAGCTGGAAGGTCTGCAGTGAATCGTTGCGAAAGTACAACTTGAATAATATCTCCGTCAAGGATGTATTCTTTAGCCTTCGCAACCATGTCCATAAAATATTCCTGAGTCATGTTGGAAGTGAATTCTACCACAACATCTTCAGTGCTTTTTTCGATTACCGGCTTCGGTCCGTCAAGTCTTTTCTCTATTGCCTTAATGCGTCTGCAGGCATCGTCGTATGCTTCATGTTTCGTATCGAAGTCATCAATCCTTGAATTAACGACAACTTTTGCTGTGTGTCTGATATTATCAAAAATTATCATCTCATCCGTGATAACAAAACAAGATTTAGGGCCTTTAATTTTTGTTTTAGGCATTGGAAGGTCTTCAAATTCATCTGCCGTTTCAAAGCTCATGAATCCTACAGCCCCACCTGCAAATGGGGGGAAGCCTGGGATTTTTACCTGCTCATATCCCTTCAGTGCTTGACGGAGAGCAAAAAACGGTCCCTCACTGTTGTCCAGCTGTGTTTTTTCTTTCCCTTTTGTAAGGTAGGGAATATTATCTTCGATAGTGAAAATAGAATGAGGATTTATTCCAATAAAAGAATAACGTCCCCAGCGTTCTCCACCTTCTACACTTTCAAGTAAAAATACATTTTCATCATTTACAAAATGGCTTGCAACAGAGACTGGGGTTGCCATATCAGCCAAGTGCTCCTGATACACAGGAACTATATTTCCTTGTGTACAGAGTTTCTCAAATTCTTCGAATGACGGTTTAAACATTCTGCTCTCTCTTTTTATGTGTTGTTTCTATGAATAGTAACATATTCGAGAGCTATTTTTTATCAAGAACTTAGCGACAATTATTTATTAAAAAATGACAGTTAGCGATGGAGTTATAAAAATGGATTGTCACTAACGCTTCATGGCAAAATCAGGCCTGTCGCTCCGTATGAATTTCTCTGTATTGCTTTATGAAATTTCTACCCATATAATTAAATTCTACTAGTACTTGATAGGTGATATTTAACTTATAGGTTGGGTTATTACATGACTATTTTCAAACAGACACCAGCAGCCGGTGAGCATAAGTTGTTCTTCCGTGGCGATTCCGTGACTTTCACACTTAAATTAAGTGATCCTCTAAAATGTAAAGCATTTTTGAGGACTAATATTGGTAATGCTTCTGTGAGACGTAAGGAAATAATTGAACGTGTTGAAAATGAGATGGATATGAGTGCTCAGGATTGGCATGATATTCAAATGGCAAATGTTGACCCCTATACTTACAATATTACATTAGCATTGATCGAAGTTGCTCATTTTGAAGGGAAATGCTGTTTTTTTGAGGATGGGAATAGTGAGCCCCTATGGCCTGAAGGAGATAATGCTCATGTAAATGTTGAGCCAAGTGAATATACCTCTTCTAATTCTATTTATTGTGCATTTGTCCGCCAATTTGGGCCAAATAAAGCTAAAGCTCACGCTGAGAGTCATTCTCTAACTAAAGTCAGTCATTCGGAAATAGAGATTTTGGATGAAGCCGGTTACGCTGTTATCCCGCCTTCGGGAACTTTTAGAGACCTTATCGATGAACTGGATTTTATTATTGATGAGATGAAGTGCCGAATAATCCATCTTCTTCCGATTAATCCGACTCCGTCTGTATATGGAAGAATGGGGCGGCATGGAAGTCCGTATGCTTCTTTGGATTTTACAGCTGTTGACCCCGCATTATGCGAATTTGACCGTAAAGCGACTCCGCTTGATCAGTTTTTAGAATTGGTACGCGCAGTGCACCTACGTGATGCAAAAGTATTTCTCGATATCGCTATTAATCACACAGGTTGGGCCGCCAAAATTCATGAGACAAATCCTGAATGGTTAGTTAGGGAAGATGATGGAACTATTCATTCTCCTGGTGCATGGGGAGTTGTTTGGGGAGATTTGACTGAGCTGAATCATGAATGCCTGGAACTGTGGAGCTATCTGGCTGATATGTTTATTACATGGTGTGAACGTGGTGTTGACGGT
>JAUVCU010000136.1 GCA_030590715.1 Lentisphaeria bacterium | reverse complement strand
GAACTGTAGTGGGTCTGCAATTGCAGATCCTTCAGTTAGCAATGCCTGATCAAATAGAAGCTCTGCATAGTCTGTTAGTTTTGCCGCTTTCGAGTCTTTATCATAAAGCTTCTGGAAGCTTTGAACCAGTGCATGCTCCGGATTGACTTCAAGGATGCGTTTGCTGTTTGGAACTTCCTGATTCATTGCTTTGAAAATACGCTCCATGTTTGCACTTTGACCGTATTCATCGCTCACAAGACAGCACGCACTATCTGTCAGACGTTTTGAGAAACGAACTGTTTGAACTTTTTCACTTAGTGTTTCCTTTAGGAACTCAACAAGCTCTTTGTGTTCTTTGTCCGCCTTCTCTATTTTTTCTTCTGCAGCTTTTTTTGTCTCTTCATCGAGATCAATATCACCTTTTGAAACAGACTTTAGTGGTTTCTCATCGTAATTGAACATTGACTGCACAACCCACTCATCAATTGGATCTGTCATGAATACTACATCGTAACCCTGGCTTTTAAGAAGCTCAAGGTGTGGTGAGTTTTCAAGCTGGTCACGGTTGTCTCCAGTCAGATAGTAGATATCTTTCTGTTTTTCCGGCATTGCCGCAACATAATCTTTTAGAGAAACAAGTTCTCCGGCAGGAGTATTCATTGTTTCAAATAGAAGAAGGTCCTGAAGTTTCTCTTTATTTGCAAAGTCAGAGTGAACTCCTTCTTTGATTATTTTCCCGAACTCACCCCAGAATTTCAGGTAGCTGTCGTAATCTTTATTCATCATCTTTTTAAGCTCAGAAAGGATTTTGCGAACAAGACCTTTTTCAATTTGCTTAAGTTGCTTGCTTTCCTGAAGAATTTCACGTGAAACGTTCAGAGGAAGGTCACTTGAATCAATTACACCTTTTACAAAACGAAGGTATTCTGGAAGAAGTTCTTTGCACTCAGAAGTGATGAATACGCGCTTAACGTAAAGGTGCAGACCATTTTTTGCGCTGTCCGGAGAGAAAAGGTCAAAAGGAGCCTGTGACGGAAGGTAAAGAAGCGCTTTGAATTCTGATGTACCTTCAGCAGTATAATGGATCGTTTTAAGCGGCTCGCCCGCCATTGGCGAAATGTGTTCAAAGAAGTTCTTGTGCTCTTCTTCTGTCACTTCACTTGGTTGGCGGATCCAGATCGCTTTTTGAGTGTTTAGTGTTTCGTCTTCAACTATTTCAATTGTCTTCTCTTTATCTTCCGGATCAGTCTCTGATTTTGTAACTTCCATTACAATCGGGTACTCGATGAAGTCCGAATATGTTTTTACAATTTGTTTAATCTTGAATTCATCAAGATAGTCTTTCGCATCTTCTTTAAGATGTAGAATAATTGTTGTTCCTTGTTCCTCTTTTTCCGCATCTTCAATAGAGTAACTTTCAACTCCCTCAGAAATCCACTTTGTCGCTACGTCGTCAGAACCTGCACGTTTTGTGATAAGCTCAACTCTGTCCGCAACCATAAATGAAGAGTAGAAACCAACACCGAATTGACCGATAAGCTCTGGAAGATCATTTTCTGCCTGTTCTTTCTTTTCTTCAAGAGCTGTCATAAACGCTTTTGTTCCAGAACGGGCAATTGTACCGATGTTCGTCACAACTTCATCGCGTGACATACCAATACCATTGTCGATAATAGTAAGTGTTCCAGCTTCTTTATCCGTCTCCAGACGAATGTGAAGGTTGCTTGTATCGATGTCTGAATTAGTCAGGGCTTCAAACCTTGCTTTATCTATTGCGTCGGCTGCATTTGCGATAAGCTCACGCTGGTAAATATCTTTGTTTGAGTATAGTGAGTGAATCATTAGGTCCAGCAGGTGCTGAACTTCTGTTTTGAACTGCTTTGTTTGTTTTGACATTGTGTTCCTCCAAATAATTAAATTTATGAACTGTATGATTTTGATGGTTACGAAACAAAGCAAACACCATGCCAGTGATTTTGCCTTTTGTGTAAATACTTTGTATTAAGCTTTTTAGTTTGTTTTTTTATGTTCTTGAATGCTCGTTTGGTGTGTCATAGTTGCACATGTGGAGTTTGTGGTGTGACATTGTTCCCTTTTGTTTTTGGCACATATGACACATGTCGTATGGTGGTGAAACGCAGGGAACTTGATTGCAAGTGTTGTGTTTTGCCTTTAGATTCATAATAATAAAACTATTATCTACAATATGGGTGAATTTATATGAGCAGTGGCTTTACGCTTGGAATAATTGCGGCAATGGAAGAAGAAGTCGAGTATTTGAGATCTTTGATGCAGAATGTTGAAGTTGTCAAAGAAGGTATTATTGAGTTTTATAAAGGTACTTTGGAGCACGTCGATACTGTATTGGTTCGATCTGGAATCGGGAAAGTAAATGCTTCTATAGCGGCAACTTTATTAGTTCGTGACTTCAATCCTACATGTATAATTAATACTGGTTCTGCTGGAGGTGTAACTTCCGACTTAAAAGTTGGTGATGTCGTTATTTCGTCGAGCGTTTTTCACCACGACTTTGATTTGAAACCTATTGGTTTTGAACATGGAGAAGTTCCTGGACTTCCTATATTCTTTCAGTCAGATGAACAATTGGTGAAAATTGCTTCTAAAAGTTTGAATGCTTTATCTGGCATTGATTCGGCTGTCGGACAAATCGGAACGGGGGAATTCTTCGTTTCATCTGAAAATTACGTTGACGAAATGAAAAAACGTTTTCCGGAAGTGATGGCAATTGAAATGGAAGCTGCGGCTATCGCGCAAGTTTGCTATTTGTTTAAAATTCCTTTTGTTGTTATTCGAGCTCTTTCTGATGTTGCCGATAATGAATCACCTGTTTCATTTGATCAGTTTGTGAAAACAGCCGGAAAAAACTCAGCGAAAATGGTTATTGAGATTTTACACGATATCAAAAACAGCTATAAAGCTGTTTAATTAAAAGGTAAAGGTTATGGAACACGAAGTTTTTGCCGTAAAGAAGTTCATTTCTTTGTTTTTAAGTCCATTGCCTTTGTTTTTTATGGTGGCTTTGGTTGGCCTTTACTTTTTGTGGTTTTCAAAAAAACAAAAGCTGGGTAAATCTATAATCACTATTTCGCTTTTGTTTTTATACGTATGCTGCTATCAGCCTTTTGCAGACAAACTATTGTGGGATCTGGAAGCACAGTACCCTCCATATAGTTCAGATAGTGGGAATGTGGAGTTTGTTATCGTTTTAGGGAGCAGTCACACTACGATTCCCGGTCGTTCGGCATTCAGTACTTTATCCCATTCGGCAAAAGCACGGTTATCAGAAGGGATTCGGGTTTATAAATTAAATCCGGGTAGTAAGATGATTGTGTCGGGATATTCAGGTGGTGATGTAAGGACTCAGGCTCAGGCGCTGTTTGATGCCGCTGTAGAGCTTGGTATTTCAAAAGATGATATCATCATCGAGCCTCGTCCAATGGATACTAAGGATGAGGCATTCTTAATTAAAGATATTGTCAATGGCAAGCGTGCCGCTCTGGTTACTTCGGCTTATCATATGAAGCGCTCTCATGAACTTTTCAAAGGGCAGGGCGTTGATGTTGTTTGTGCTCCGGCTGGTTTTTTTGCAGATCGAAGTTCGTTTGGTTTAAAAGCGCTTGTTCCACGATCTGACACATTGTTGAAGCATGAGCTTTCTATTCACGAATATGTTGGCCTTGTCTGGGCTAAGATAATGGGGCAAATTTAAATAAAAGGGCCGGTTGATATATGACTGCAACTATAAATCAGTCTTTTTCTGTTCAGTACAACTATTCTGTTTTATTTCCCCGAAATGTTTTTGCTCCGGAAAACAAGACCTTTGCTTCTGTTTTTATTGATGAGGAAACTCCCTGCAAAATTTTATTTATTGTTGAAGATTCCGTCGCTGCATTTTACCCGGATCTATTGGATCAGATTGTGTCCTATGGCAATCGCTATTCTGACTTTTTAAGTCATATATCTCCTCCCATTGTTATTTCTGGCGGAGAGCAGTCTAAGAGCTTGGGCTTTGTTGAGTCTGTTTGTACTAAGATTGCGGAGCATAAGCTTTGCCGGCATTCTTATGTGGCAATAATTGGAGGTGGTGCTTTTTTGGATTCCGTTGGTTTTGCTGCTTCAATTGTCCATCGTGGGATTCGTCAACTGCGTTTCCCGACCACAGCTGTTTCTCAAGGAGATTCCGGAGTAGGAGTGAAGAATGGAATTAATATGTTCGGACAGAAAAACTTTATCGGAAGTTTTGCCCCTCCTTTTGCAGTAATCAACGACTTTTCTTTTTTAGATTCCCTTGCTGACCGTGATTGGAGAGCTGGAATTGCTGAAGCAATTAAAGTTGCTATTATAAAAGATAAAACTTTTTTTTACTGGATCTGTTCAAATATCGAGGATGTTAAAAATAGAAAAGCTGAGGCTGTAGAATGCTTAATCACGACATCGGCGAAAATTCACAGCGATCACATTAGTGGGGGAGGAGATCCTTTTGAATTCGGAAGTGCTCGCCCCTTGGATTTTGGACACTGGTCCGCTCATAAAATAGAGATGTTAACAAGGGGAGGGGTGCGTCACGGTGAAGCTGTCGCAATTGGGATTATGCTCGACTCATATTATGCGAACGAGAAAAGATTTATCTCTGATCAAGAATTCTCGGAAATTGAAAGACTATTTTTAGACCTTGGATTTAATTTATGGGATGATTGCTTATTTGAAAGAACAGAGAATAACCGTCATGCTATTTTAACTGGTTTATCAGAATTTCGTGAACACCTTGGAGGAAAACTGCACATTACTTTGCCAAATAGAATTGGAAGTAAGCTCGAAGTCTTTGAGCTGGATGAAATAATTGTCGCAAACGGAATAAACTATTTATATGAAAATCACGCCATACAATCACCTGTGCTACAGCCTTAACGTTTATCCCGGAACTTCACTGGAAAAGAAGGTGCAAATACTTTCTCAGAAAGTGCCTATAATAAGAGAGAACCTTTGTTTGGATTCTGATACGCCATTTGCTCTTGGTTTGTGGCTTGATGCAAACACCGCAGATGAATTAACTAATACGTCTAAACTCGCTGAATTTAAGAACTTTCTCGAAGAGAACAATTATTACGTATTCACCGTTAATGCATTTCCTTTTGGAGAGTTTCACGGGCAAGAGGTTAAGGAGCAAGTATACCTGCCGGACTGGACTTCTGAAGAGAGGTTTCTTTATACATGTAATGTCGCAGATATTTTAGCTGAGCTTTTGCCCGATGGTATTATAGGAAGTATAAGCACTGTTCCTGGTTCATATAAGTCATTTATTAATTCAGATTCACAAGTCGACGCTATTTACTCGAATCTTAGAAAAGCCGCTGCACATTTAAAAAAGATTGAAGATGAAACAGGTAAGAGAATTGTCCTTTCGTTAGAAATGGAGCCCGATTGCTTGTGGGAGTCTGTAGATGAGTTT
>JAUVCU010000156.1 GCA_030590715.1 Lentisphaeria bacterium | reverse complement strand
GTGGAATTTGTAACTTTCCTAGCCTAGATGCTTTGCATCAAGACTAGGCTATGTTAAACATCTGCTTCGCAGAAGAGTGCTTTTAAAATGATCGATAATCAAGAAACACTTTGAGAGACGCAGATTATCAACTCTTAAGGTCGTGACAGAAAAGGGGTGAAAAAGAAAACATTCAGTCACGGAAAAACAGCCTCTGGTGTAGGTCTTTACTGCTATAAACAGCTCAGAAATACTTCTTAAAAAGCAGACATCCTACAACAATAATCAGGGAGAATATCTTTCTCCTAATAATTCCCCCTGCCTGGATTTAATAAAAATTGCCTTTTTATTCAATGAAACAGTTAATCGTTATAATATTTTCTCCCAAAAATAGAATAATCGTCTATTTACCCACTCCGATTTATAAAAAGATCAATTGTCGTCTTGAAGTTTTCTACTTTAAAGTGTATAATAAATTTTGGTTGATAATCGGATTGTCCCCAAGTTTTTTTGCATATAAATCACACGACTATTTTATAAAAAAACAATTTTAATCTTGAATTTTACTACCTTAAAGTGTATAGTAAATTCTTAGTTGATAATCGAATTGTCTCCAAGCTTTTTGATTTCACGCTATTATGCTCTATAATACATAATGGAGCAGAATCAAAATGACTTTACAGCTACATGTAAAGTTTAAGAAAAAACTATAATATATTTAAATAAATGAGGTAATTTATGAAGAAGTCTTTGTTGTCAAAAATATTTCACAAAAGTGAGACCGGAATTGCAGGGGCGGCTCTTACGCTTTTCATTGTATTTTCTTTCAGTACATCAAGTTTCCTGACCAACTACAATATGTTCAATTTATCGCGAACCCTGTCGCTATTTGTGTTTATAGCTCTGTCACAGGCTATGGTTTTAGTTGTTGGAGGAATGAATCTGTCCGTGGGGGCAATCGGTGGTTTGGCCACCATAACTGCCGGATATCTCATGCAGGAGGCGGGAGTATCTCCGGGTGTGGCTGTTGTCGCTGCTTTGGCAGTCGGTGTACTTGCCGGTGCATTTAACGGTCTGATTATCACTAAACTGAAAATCAATTCATTTGTGGTGACCCTCTCCACCATGTTTATTTTTACTGGCCTTGTCTACGGTATTTCCAAAGGTTACCCCTACACTGGAATCCCGAAAGAGTTTACCTGGGCAGGAAAGGAAGCTCTATTTATGGAAAGCACGTCGGTTCTGTTCTGGTTTATGGTGATAATTCTCGCACTGGTCTTTTACTTTTTTAAATATACTTTTCTCGGTCGGAGTTTACTGGCGACTGGAGCTAACCGTGAAGCGGCAATCCTATCCGGGATCAATGCCGATCGAACCGAAGTTATTGCCAATATGCTGTCCGGTCTGTTTGCTGCTACTGCCGGCGTTCTTTACATTTCCCGATTGGGTTCCGCTCAACCGGCTACTGGTGAGGACTGGCTGATTATATCTTTTGCCGTGGCTATCATCGGCGGAACTGGTCTGAATGGTGGGAAAATCACAGCCATCGGCCTCTTCTTCGGAGGAGTAATCATGGTTCTGATAAAAAACGGACTGATCATGATGGAAGCAAATGTCTACTTCGAAAAGGTCTTTCTGGGAATGATTATTCTATTGACAATCGCTCTCGGACGGGCAAAAGATTATCTCGGGTTGCACAATAAAACAGCATCAGACAAATTAAAGACAATTTTAGTCACTGCCGGAATCCTGATTGCAGTCGGCATCGGCTTTGCCGTCATGACATTCAATGGTGAAGATGACAAAACAAAACAGGGCGCTGGTACAGACACAAATACCGGCATCGCTTGGTATGCTTCAGCCGTACACCCGTACTTCAATGCTGTGCAGAAAGGGGTGGACGCTTATGAAAAGGCAGAGAATTTACAAATCAAGAAGCAGATTGGGCAGGATTGGACGCAAGACAATGAGAATCAGAATGTTGAAGCACTTGCTGCAAAAGGCTATAAAGCATTTGCCATATACCCGTCCGATTCCAGCGCGGTCAATGGGCTGATTGACGACCTGCACAAAAACGGACGCTATGTTGTCACTTTCGGCACGGCTCCGTTGCTGCCGACAAAAGCCTCGTTTTATGTTGCTACAGATGTCAAGCAAGCAGCTATAAATGCCACGGAACATCTTATTAAGGTTATGGGTGGCAAAGGGAATATTCTTAACGTCCTGGAAGTCATTTCGGATGCGAATACTGTTCTTAGGAAGCAGGGAATTGAAGAGGTGGTTGCCAAGTATCCTAATGTACAAATCATTCAGGAAGTGGCAGACATGAAGACGATTGAAGAGGCTACAGAAAAGATACAGAACGCAATGGCCGCAAAACTGGGAAAACTCGACGGAATTATCTGTACCGGCTATACGACGACAGTAGCGGCGACTGGTATCCTTAAAGAACATCATCAAAAAGGGAGAAGGAGAATCCGTTTTGTGGGAATTGATGATGATAAAACCGTGCTTGATGCAATCAGGGATGGCCATATAGATGCCACGCTTGCTCAAAACCCCTATGGACACGGATACCTAAGTTGTCTAATATGTAACTATCTGATCCAAGGGTGGACGCCGAAAGATGGCAAATTCTTTGTCAATGCCGGTATGGCTATAGTGGAAAAGTCCAACGTCGATTCGTATCAGGAAAAATTGATGACGGTGACAAAGGACATTGCCGCTCGTCTCGAAACAGAGTACCTGATTCCCCCTAAGAAGGGAGAAAAATAATGCTTGAACTTAAAAATATAAGTAAAATATATCCGGGAGTAAAGGCGTTGGATGACGTCTCAGTCTCGTTTAAGGAAGGAGAGATTCATGCCTTACTGGGTGAAAACGGTGCAGGGAAAAGTACACTAATGAAGGCTATTTGCGGTATTCATCAACCAGAAAAGGGGGAAATTAAATTCAACGGAAAAACGCTGAAGATGACCTCTCTCAAGGATGCGCTTGACTGTGGAATCAGTATTGTTAATCAAGAAATTCAGGTCTTTCCAGAAAGTACAGTGGCTGAGAATATCATGCTGGATAAGCTGACAACGCTTACCTCCGGATGGAAAATTGACTGGAACCATATCAACAAAACTGCAAAAAAATATATGGATATGGTTGGATTAAACCTCTCTCCAGAAACCCTAGTGGGTAACCTGAGTGCAGCTCAGAAACAGTTGATCATGATTGCCAAGGCATTATCCTGGGATGTTAAAGTGCTCTTACTGGACGAACCGACCTCATCTCTGACGGATCACGAAGCGCAAAAGTTATTCGGGCTTGTGAAAGATATTAAGACGAAAGGGGTAATCGTCATATTTATTTCCCATAAGCTGGAAGAGGTCTTTCAGATTTGCGATCGTGTTACCATTTTGCGTGACGGTAAACACATCGGGACGGAAATCATTCAGGATCTAGACACAGATAAGGTCATACGGATGATGATCGGTCGTGACTGTGTTCACGAATATTACGGAAACCTTGACCTGAAAGAGAGCCCAACGCTTCTCGAGGTAAAAAACCTGAATGCCGCAGACAGGGCAAAAGATATCTCCTTCTCGCTCAAGGCAGGGGAAATCCTCGGCCTTTACGGTTTGGTAGGTTCGGGGCGTACAGAGCTTGCAAAGATCCTGTGCGGCGCTGATGCTTATGATTCCGGAACAATCACGATAAACGGAAAACTAGCCAAAATCCACAGTGTTGCCGACAGTCTGTATAAATACCGTATCGGATATGTCAGCGAGAACCGTAAGGAGGATGGTCTGTTTCTATCCTACAACCTCCGCGATAACCTATCGATCACCATCTGGCGCAAGCTGATTCAGAAAGTGATGCGTTATATCAATCCTGTCAAGGAAAAGAGAGAAGTTCTTGACATGGTTGACCGGCTTAAGATTAAGACAACCGGTCTGGATCAATGTATTAACGATCTTAGCGGCGGTAATCAACAGAAGGTTAATATCGGGAAAGGGCTGATTGCCAACTGCGATATCCTGATTATTGATGAACCCTCCGTCGGAGTAGACGTCGGTGCCAAAGAGTATATTCACAAACTGATCTGGCAACTTGCGGACAAGGAAAAAAAATCAATTATTCTTATTTCATCGGACATGCCCGAACTGATCAAACTTTCACGGCGAATTCTAGTGTTTAAGGATAATCGCATTGTAAACGAGTTAAACGATCTGAATGACGGCGAAAAAACGTATGACGAAGTCAGTCATCGAATTGGTCGTTGCCTTGCATAAACTGATAGTTACTCTCTCTAGTGCATAATATCGTGAAATCAATGCGCAATTCGCAGTTTTCCTTCTCCTCATGCCAGAATTCTGGCATGAGGAGAAGGAAAACTTACAATCCATCATAAAGGGGAAGAAAAGTAAAGATAATCTGCACAATCAGACAATGGGAAGGAATCTTTCTGATTAACAATTCAACTCAGAAATTGGCAAGAAATTCGTCCATGGGAATGTATTCAGGTTCAAGAGTAAAAACTGGAGGTGCTCTTGTTTTCGGTTCTGTCCAGAGGTTGCAGTGTTGGAGGAGCTTTTTTACCACATCAGGCTGGTCCCGGTTGACGTTCGCAAAGCTCTCTCCAGCTCTTTGTGCTGGCGGTCTCTCTTCGTTCGGCTCTCGATCATTGCGATTATTCGCATTTGCTCGCCACACTTGGGACATTTCAGAGGGTCAATCTCATAGACTTTCTGGATCATCGCCGCCCAGCGTGATCTGTAAACCTTTCTATCAATACTATTATTATCTGCAATTTCTACTTCAACATTTGCGGAATTCGCAGATTCAGATTTCGCACGCATCCCTCGAGCTTTGTTACTGTAGAATCCATAATACCTAATTGTATGCTCACCCTTGTCCGGGATATGCTGGGTAATTCCGGCAATAAAATCGAGTGGATCGAAGATCTTAAAATTTCGATTGACGCCTGACTTCAGAGTCTC
>JAUVCU010000214.1 GCA_030590715.1 Lentisphaeria bacterium | reverse complement strand
GTTGAAGCAGTCGAACAGACCGTCACGAATAACGCCAATGTCTTCCAGGCGTATGCCGCCCCACTCCGGATAGTAAAGTCCAGGTTCGACGGTTATGACATTTCCAACGTTCAGTTCTGACTTGTTCATTGGAGAAACACGCGGAGCCTCATGTATATCCAAGCCGACCCCATGACCAAGGCCGTGAATGAATCCATGGTAGATGCCATTTTCCTGACCCGTTTTGAATCCGCTTTGTTCAAGCGAATCAAAAGCGATGGCATGTGCTTCGGTACCCGTGACTCCAGCTTTCAAATAAGCCTTGGCTTTATTTCTCGCATCTTTCACCGCATCGTATGCTTTCTTAACAACATCAGGAGCTTTGCCTTTAACAAAAGTCCGGGTCATATCCCCCCAGTAACCAGTGGCACTTACTTTCGGGAATATATCAACAACGATTGGCTGATTGGCGTAGATCGACCCGGATCCGCTGTTGTGAGGCTCGGCAGAATGTTTACCACAGGCAACTATGGTCGCAAACGGTACGGCCCCTACCCTTACCAGCGCCACTTCGATCTCAGCCCTGATTATCTCGGATGTTAGTGTCGCTCCATTCCAAATTAATGTAAGATCGCCCTGAATCTCGGATTCCGAAAGAATCTGATGAGCTCTTGCCATAGACATCTCTGTCTTGACCATCGCTTCTTTTATGTGATCGACCTCTGCTTCATTCTTTTCGATCCTGCCGGGGAAGAATTTATCATCACAACAGTTTAGAATAACTCCATTTCCCCTTAAAAAGTCGGCATAGACAAGGGGGAAGTCCTGTGGAACTTCCCATGAATAATCAGGATTCTGAGATGTGATTTTCAACAGGAGAGCTTTCATATCCCGTTTCTCATCTTTGTCTGCAAAGAAAGAGTCGATGTCCAGAACCTGGACGTGATTATGGCATTCATTTTTTGCGCGGGATAATTCCAGGCGCGAAACAACAATATATTCGTCATCATCCACGGCAAAGTAAATAAAATTATCAGGGGCGTGAAAACCGCACGCATAGAGCATGTCTGCACACGTTTCACTGTCTGCAACTATTAATCTGGCTTTATCCATATCGTATACCTCTTTTTCTGTAGAGAAGTTAGTAATTTTCAGTATTTATACTATTTTCTGCCTCGTTAAGGCTAAGTGATTTTACAGTTTAAAACTATATAAAACACTTATTGTTAGGTTAAACAAATATAAAAGAGATAAATATGTCACAAGAAACAATGTATTATTTGAGCGTTTTTATTGGAGCGTACCTGATCGGTTCGATTCCTTTCGGTTTTATTATCGGTAGATTGAATGGGATAGATATCAGAAAACACGGAAGTGGAAATATCGGTGCGACAAACATTCTGAGAACTTTGGGGAAACAATGGGGAATCCCTTGTTTTGCGTTAGATTTTATCAAAGGTCTTGCTCCTGTTCTTATTGTTAAATATCTTGTCTCTTCAAATATTATTACTGATTCATCTATGATTGCTCCGGTTCTTGCAGCTATGGGAACTGTGGTCGGGCATATCTATACGATCTTCCTAAAATTCAAAGGCGGAAAAGGTATTGCAACCAGTGCAGGGTGTCTTATCGCATTGGCCCCCTACCCGCTTCTGATCGCTCTTATTGTATGGATCATTATCTTCTATTCATCGCGATATGTTTCTCTGGCAAGTGTGGCTGCTGCGGCAATTTTACCACTCAATGCACTTGCGTGTAACTTTTTCGGTATTGGAGAGAAGGCATCAAATGCGGAGATTATAGTACTGGCATTACTTGGAGCCCTGGCTGTATTTCGTCATAAATCCAACATAAAAAAACTTCTTAATGGAACGGAAAACCGTTTCGAAAAGAAAGCATAAACAATAGTCAATAACCTTTATAAAGGATACATACAAGATGAATATCACAGTTCTAAGTGATGGTGGATGGGGTACGTCAATAGCCTTTCTGCTTTGCGGAAACGGGCATAATGTTACTATGTGGGGCCCATTTCCCGACTATATAAATGAAATGAAAGAAACGCGTGAGAACACGCGCTTCCTTAAAGGATATACACTTCCGGAAAACCTAAAACTGGAAGAATCAATTGAGAAAGCGGTAGAAGATGCGGAGATCCTTGTTTTGGCTTCTCCGTCTCAGTTTATGAGAGGGTGCCTTGAGCAGCTTCAGCCATTCTACAAAAAAGAGCAGCACCTACTTGTGGACCTTGCAAAAGGTATCGAGAATGGAACGCTGAAGAGAATCAGTGAGATCTGCGAAGAGTTGCTTGAGGATTGCCGTTACGTTGCTCTTTCCGGACCAAGTCATGCTGAAGAAGTTGTAAAGCTAGTTCCTACAGCAGTTGTTGCAGCATCAGATAATCAGGACGATGCACTGAAAGTTCAGGAAGCATTTATGAATAATTACTTCAGAGTTTACACAACAGACGACGTTACCGGAGTCGAGTTGGGCGGAGCTTTGAAAAATGTATTTGCAATCGCAGCTGGAGTTATCGACGGAATGCAGCTGGGAGATAACCCGAAAGCAGCTCTTATGACTCGTGGAATTGCAGAATTAGCTCGATTTGGCCAAGCACTTAAAGGCCGCTATGAAACATTTTCAGGTTTGAGCGGTGTTGGAGACTTAATCGTTACGTGTACGAGCGGTCATAGCCGAAACCGACATGTTGGAGAAGAATTAGGACGCGGTAAGTCAATTGAGGCAATTCTTGATGCCATGGGACTTGTTGTTGCCGAGGGTGTTAAAACATCGAAAAGCGCCTATGAACTTGCCCAAAAGATTGATGTCGAAACGCCAATTATCGACGAGATTTACAAAGTGCTTTACGAATCTAAAGATCCAAAGGTTGCCGTTCATGACTTGATGAACCGCGAACCGCGAACAGAGCGCGATCAGTTTTAATAAGTAGGAGCGAAATATCTACTTGTTATAAATAAGAAAAGAGCAGCATTGAAAAAATGCCTGCTCTTTTTTTGTGCCTGTCATAGTGAGCTGTTTGAGCAATATTTAAAGCTCAGGAAATAATCCGTTGTGATATCGATTATGACCTGTTTATGAATGGTTTATCAACCGCAACCGTCGTAAAATTTGTATATAGGCAATAGACTGATAGGGCACGGAATAGTGATATGTGATGTATCAAACAGTCGTAAATTCAGAAAGAGCAGATGTGCCATACTGTTCCTGCCGGTCGCTGATTGAGTGGCACTAATTAACTGATAATTCAGAATGCTCCAGTATGATCAACACCTTCAATGAAGGGGGCGATTATGGCAGTTCACAAACTACAACAGTTTCTGGAAAGGAACGAAGTCCAATATGTGAGTATCACCCATTCCGCAGCCTATACAGCTCAGGAAATCGCCGCATCATCTCTTGTTTCAGGTAAAGAAATAGCCAAAACAGTTATTGTCAAAGCAGGTGATAAGCTGATAATGACGGTTTTACCAGCATCGTACATGATTGATTTCAGGCGTTTGCAGGAAGCATTTGATGTGGAGAAAGTTGAGCTTGCTGATGAAAAAGAATTCATGAGCAAATTCCCCGGTTGTGAAATAGGTGCAATGCCACCATTCGGTAATCTATTCGGTATGGATGTATATGTCGCAACGCGGTTGACTAACAACCGTAAAATTACATTTAATGCCGGAACACAATCCGAACTGATCTCACTCGCGTACAAGGATTTTGAACGTCTCGTTTCACCGGAAGTATTAAGTTTCTGCTATGCTCCAGCAAATATTGCGGCATAGCACGAAAGACGAGTAGGCGGTCTGGATATCCTTTCCGCCTACAGTATTAAAAGTACGATCCTTTGGCAACGGGTCACGCTTGTGTTTCCCTGTTTATTAGCAACTGTTTTTTATAACATGACTACATTATCGGCCGTCGGGACGCCGGCCCTCCACGTCCTGAACTATCCAACATTCAATTGATAACCGCGGTTCCCACGTCCTGAACTATTCAGCATTCAATTGATAACCGCGGTTCCCACGTCCTGAACTATTCAGCATTCAATTGATCCCCCCACAACTTTGGAGGGACGCGGTCCCCGCGTCCTTAACTATCCAAATTATCGGCCGTCGGGACGCCGGCCCTCCACGTCCTGAACTATCCTACATTCAATTGATACCCCCGCAACTTTGGAGGGACGCGGTCCCCGCGTCCGGTAATCGCAAACGATTGGGTTGAAATGGCCGTAAGAGCATCGTGGAACGG
>JAUVCU010000287.1 GCA_030590715.1 Lentisphaeria bacterium | reverse complement strand
AATTCTTCTTGACCAGTATCCTGAAAGGTTATTTCTTAAAGGTTCTGGTTTCCCTATCCCTTCATTACCATTTCTCTGACTCTCTTTGATTAAATCATTTATTCTTTTAAGTTTTTTCTTGTCATTCTTTTGCCAATAGAGATAATCTTCCCATGCTTTTTCTGAAAAAATGAGCTTCATTCACTTAAGCTCCTTTCTGTTCCTTTACCTTCTTCGAGTTCCTCAATCGACTTAAGTAACCTTTTAGCATTTGCAGGACTTCGAAGAAGAAAGTTGGTTTCACACAAAGATTCATAGTCTTCAAGTGAAAGCATTACTACTGCGTCATTGTTTTTCCTTGTTATAATCATAGGATCATGATCTTGGCATACTTGGCTCATCATAGCTGCGAAATTTGCTCTAGCCGATGAATATGTTATCGCTTGCATTTTAATTTCCTTTTTAATTCCAGTTGTACTATTAATTGTACAACACATCCGTTTTTGTGCAAGCTGCTTTTTCTCTTAACGGTTGAACTCAGCGGGCAGCGTTAGCTGTCCGCTGAACCTACTGTGTTAGTTATGTGTTGTTGATTATAGTAAAAACAAAAAAAGAGCCCCATATTTTAACTAGCTAATCACCACAAGAAGACAACTAAAACACAGGACTCAATGATATGAAAATTACAGTTGCAACCGATGAATTCAAGACCCGCCCTGAAATGGTAATTGCATTTGATGTGAGCAAAGCCACGCTGGATTATTACGCCCTTACAATTAATGAACAGTTTTGCGCAACAGGATCAGTCAGTAACAGAACTTCATCTATTGATACTGAACTTGAAAAGTTCGAGAAACTTGCATCCCAAACAGGTTCCGTCGACCTTCTCGTTGTATGTGAACCGACCGGAGGACTCGAACGAAAACTTCTACACTGTGCCCGTAAAAGAGGTCTCAAAACAAAATATGTTAATGCCGAGAGTGTCAAAAAAATGAAAGTGGTTATCAATAATGACACAGGCAAAACAGATGCCATCGACAGCTATGTTATCCACGAAGTCGCCAAAAAATGGAAGACACTTCAAGTAATAGAACGCGACGGTGATTACGGTACGCTCAATGCTTTAAGCGCACTTTTTGAAGCGGAATCAAGGCGATGTGCCGATCTTAAAAACTCAATCCATGCTGTTATCCGTCAGCTGTTCTGTGATTATAGCAAAAATGCCAAGTTCACCTTTAATCCTTCCGGTCTGGCTCTTATGGAACTCTATGGATTCAGTCCCTATAAGATTGTAGCTGCAGGCTACGATAGTTTTTTCAAAACTATGAAAGCCCACAATAAATACTTTAAAGCAAAGACGATTCTCGATCTCTGGGACGACGCATTGTCGTCGGTCAACCATCAACAACCGGAGGAATTAACAGAAGCTCTGGCTGACCAGATCACTCACCTCTACCAGCAGTACAGCTCTATGGTTCAGCGTAAGACTGGGCTCGAACACAAGATGTGTGAGGTCTACAGTCGCCTGGAAGAATCAGAGAAGCTCAAGGATTTTACCGATGTTAATACATTTTTCAAAGCCCGGATCGTCGCCGAAACCGGCCCTCTTCGCAATTTTTCCAATGCGAAAAAACTTATCCGTTTTGCCGGATTGAACCTGATTGAAAAAGATAGCGGAACGGTAACGGGCTCTAAACGAATCAGCAAAAAAGGGCGCTCTTCACTGCGGAAAATCCTCTACCAGATTGTGTTTACCCTCATTCGAAAAAATGGGCTTATGCACGAGTATTACAAATCAAAAGGTGGTAAAGACAGCGGAACCCGCGTGATGGTTGCCTGCATGCGAAAGATGCTTTTTGCGATTCTGGGTGTTTACCAGTCGGAACAAGCCTATGATGCAGAACGTGTATTCACCTCCCAGTCACAATACCTGATCAGTGACCCTGCAGCCTGATTCAACCGGCACGCTGCCTTTACTTCTAACCCTTTAAACTTCTTTTTACCTGAAACATTCGCTTTTAAAATAGAAAACAACTAAGGCTGATTATAACAATTTTATCTGGAATAAGGTCGGAGACGCTCGAAATATCACTATTGCGGCACCTGTGGTGACTGCCTGCATGAATCATCATAAAGCGCTCCGGCCCGTTCCGCCACTACACACCCGACAAAGTAGGAATGCTGCCCTGACAGCCCGAATGATAGTAATGGTGGTACTGGTTCTTTCCCGATAACAATCGTTATGTCAATTTATGAATATGTAAAACAAAATCCACACAACAAACTTGACTTTTACTAATGAGATAGTGATTTGTTATGTCTGTTTTTAATCTCGTAATTTCCAGTAATCCGGTTTTTTATTCAGTTGCATTACTGCAAGAATGAAAACCTCTTCTGTCGTAACTTGATAGATGATGCCGTATGGAAAGCGGTCTGTTAAACACCGACGTGTGTTGTCTGTGAGTGGAGACCATGCATATGGGAAGGATAATATGTGGTTTATGCTTTTAAAGACTTCTTCTGCAAATTCAAAACCTAAATTTTCTTGGCATTCGTTATAGTAGTCGATACTGTCATTTAGTTCTTGTTCGGCTTCAGGGTGAAATGAATATTGCATTATTTCATTCTTTCGCGGATTTTTCTAAATACTTCATCTCCAGGAATGGTTTCCACATCTCCTGTTTTAATTTCTTCCGCTCTTCTCTCTGCAACTTTACCCCACAGTATGTCTGTTTCGGGAGTTGTCGGGTTAAGGCTTTCAAGTAGCTTACTTGCTAGCATTGCTCGAATATCGACAGGTAATGAAACCATTTCAGAAATCAGTTCATTTGTTTTAAGCATGATATGTAGACCTAATTATTATAATTGATGTTCTTATCTGTAATATCGTTTTTTATCCTTTCTATTGCAATAGGTAGTTTGTCCTTTCTTGACATAACGGTTGAACTCTGCGGGCAGCGTTAGCTGTCCGCTGAAGTGATTGGTTAAATTTCTTTTAATGTTAAGTCTGTATTCCAACTTAGTTTTGTCCAAGGACTTGAGGTATTCTCTAATAGTGATTTGTAAGCAGCCTCGAAACTATCCCCTTTGTTTTCTGTTTGTTGCTTAGACCAGAATTCTCTACCAATCAGATAGTTTTTGCCAAACTCTTCCCAAGATGTAAACTTTGTTTGCATTTCTCTGGCAATTGGCATTATTTTTAGCCATGCTTCATCAGCTGATATATAGCCTGCAGCGTACCCCCAGCGACACAAGGCAATATAGCGAGTATAGTCCCAAGCAATAATATTGTTACTTCCACATTGTTCTTTATATTTTTCAACAATGCTTAGTCGGTATACATCATGTGAGCTTAGCCCT
>JAUVCU010000086.1 GCA_030590715.1 Lentisphaeria bacterium | reverse complement strand
AATCATTCCTGTCGTAAGCCTTTTAATAGAGTTCGACAGTCTCCAAGAATTTACGGAATTATTGCTCCACACTGTAAAACCTGAATTTATTGCTGTTACAGCCACAAGAAACCTCCTTGCTACAGCATTTAACTCTTTACTTAATTATACGTTGAAACCACTTAAGGGTCAATTGCTGGCAGAGCTGTTATTGTTCTCAGATTAGCTGTTTTTCCTTTCTGGGAAATAATTGAGGAATATGCAATTAAACCAATCTATTCCTTGTTAACCTTTAGGTTACAAAGGGATTGATGGAAGGAATGCATGCACAGATATTGCATTCAGAGTTCTTTTTTCGTACCATGTATTACAAGAGTGTTAATCGTTTTTAAAAGGTTAAGATATGATTAAAAAAATACTAATAGTCGATGATTCTCCAATTGCTCGGCGAATGCTTAAAAGCTGCATACCGGACAAAAACAAGTACACAATAATTGAGGCTACTAATGGGCAGGAAGCTCTAGAACAGTATTCTGCGGAGGATCCTGATATTATTTTCCTTGATCTTACGATGCCGGTCATGGATGGATATGAAGCCATGGGTGAACTAAAAAATATGAATCAGGATGTATTCGTTATTGCTCTTACAGCTGATGTCCAGCAAAGATCGGTCGATAAAATAATGGGTTTAGGTGCCTATACGTTACTGAAAAAGCCCGCGAGTACAGAAGATATAGCGAAAGTCATTACAGAAGCGACTGATCATTTAAATTAAGGAGTAAGAACTCGATGTCGTTGGATCAGACAATTTTCCCTGATGAGGAGAAAGATATCCTTCAGGAAATTATGAATATTTCTTTTGGGAATGCATCGGCAGATCTTGCCCAGGTTATTGACCTTTATGTGGTCTTGAGCATTCCGAATATTAATCTCATGAAAATGAGTGATGTTGCGGGTTTTATTGATGAATCAACAAAAACTTTTGACAAGACAGCTATCATCGAACAGAAATTCTGGGGCGATCTGAAAGGAGCCGCTTTCTTGGTTTTCCCATCTCTCGAGAACGACAATATGCTCGGTATATTTAAAAATGATCACGATTTTGATGACGAAGTATCCAGTCATGATGATATTCTGGTCGAGGTCGGTAATATCCTTATCGGAGCCTGTATCGGTAAACTCTCAGAGCTGTTGAATACATTTGTTACCTATTCTCCTCCTCAAATGATTTTTGAAGACCGAGGAAGTGTAGAAAAGCTGATTTCTGGTATGGAGCAGAACCAGTTGGTGATAGCGATGAAAACCGTTTTTGAATTTGAAAAACAGAATATAAATGGATTTCTTCTGCTACTTACAAGTGAAGACTCAATTCAGTGGCTACGTGATGCCTTGAATAATTTTATGGAAGCATACGAATGATCTACAAGCAGGTTTTCAATATGGTCAATACGGGAATTATTATTCTCAATAAAGACCTGACGATTAATCAGTGGAATCACTGGATGGAAAATCATAGCGGCAGAAAAAACTCCAGCGTAGTAGGATTGTCAATCTTCGAAATTGCACCAAATCTGGATCTACCGTGGTTTACACGCAGCTGTAAAGCCGCGCTGTCATTCGGGACATTCTCTTATCTTTCATACAAAAAACATGAGTACATTATTCCTCTCAAAATAATGAATAACGTTGATACAACTTTCGATAAAATGCCTCAAAATAGTACTCTTGGCCCTTTGAGGGATGAAAATGGCACAATTGAATATCTCTTTTTTACGATTCAGGACATGACTGAAGTTGCCTCTATCGAGGCGAGACTAAATGAGATGAATTTAACAGACTGTCTGACTGGTGCGTACAACCGGCGTTACCTTGAGGACCGGTTCGCTGCAGAAATAAGTCGAAACTCCAGGCACGAGCGTGACTTGAGTCTTATTATTCTCGATATTGATTTTTTTAAATCAATCAACGATACTTACGGGCATCAGGCTGGGGACTTCGTTTTACAACAGTTCTCAGATCTCGTACAGTCTCGAATACGTCCGTCTGATACCTTTGTTAGATATGGAGGAGAAGAGTTCTGCTGTATTCTCCCGGAGACGAGCCTCGAAAATGCGGCAATACTTGCGGAACATCTGCGTTCCAATGTGGAAGATGAAGCCTTTGTCTTTGACAAGCATGAAATAAACTTCACCATAAGCCAGGGAATAGCCTGTATGAAAACTAAAAATGAGCCTATGGAGGAAATTCTCAAGCGGGCTGATGAGGCGCTGTACAATGCGAAAAATACAGGCAGAAATAAAGTTGTTCTTGCAAACGGATTTACATGATATCTCGAGCAATAAAAAAGGCCCGCAAAATGTGATTTTACGGACCTTAATCATCGATTAACGAGCTGGATTTTAATTATAACGATATTTCATCCAGTCATCGCGAAGTACTTTACCTTTGGCAAAAAGTGACTCGAGTTTGTCGTACTCTTTATTTTCGATAACAGTACGTATGTCGTGCCACTCTTTTTCCACAGACTTAACAACATCCAGAACAGCCGGCTGGTTATTTTCAATGATTTCACGCCACATTTGAGGGTTCGATGATGTGATCCTCGACGTATCTCTGAATCCGCTCGCACAACCATCGTAGCGCAATTTTTCTGTATCTTCATCGCAGTCAAGAACAGCCAAAGTTAAGGCAAGTGCGAGCACGTGTGAAATATGACTTGTGTGAGCTACAAGATTATCGTGTTCCTGAACAGACAGTTGCACCGGAGTGGTGTTAATGTCTTTCCACAGCTTTTCGACAAGCTTTACAGCTCGGTTAGTCGAATTATCCGTCGGAGTTACAAATACAGCCGCACCGTTATACATCTCTGCAAAAGATGCATCCAGACCGCTTTTTTCTGTTCCGGCCATCGGATGGCTTCCGACAAATTCTACGTCCAGGGTTTCAAAAGCTTTTTCTCCGCGTATAACGATAACTTCCTTTACACTTCCAATATCTGTAACAACCGATCCGGGTTTGAATTTGTCGGCGTATTGTTCGCAGAATTCCATGATTTTAGGAATCGGAAGGCAGATGATGGTAAGGTCTGCCTGATTTAGAACTAACTCGACATCTTCAGACGTTTCGTCAATAACATCCTGTACAAGAGCCTGAATTCGAGTTTCTTCTCTTCGTGCCCATCCCAGACGGTTGTAACCTTTATCTTTTAAGGCAAGACCGAGTGAACCTCCAAGAAGGCCAAGTCCGATTATCGCTACATTTGTAGGTTCTACAGACATTTTAAGACCTCTTTGAAAGCTTCGATTAGCTTTTCATTTTCCTCGTCGGTTCCAAAAGAAATTCTGATCCAGTCGGGAAGCTGATATCCGGCCATCGGACGGGTGATAACTCCGCGTTTTTGAAGTTCTTCAAAACATTTGGCTCCGTCACCTACTTTGATAAGCATAAAATTGGCAACAGGCTTGATGTATTCAAGGTTACTTTCTTCGCAGAATTCAATAACGTGCTCAATTCCGCGTTTGAAAAGCCTTTTTGATTTGTTCACAAAAGCTTTGTCCTCAAGAGCTGCAATTGCCGCAGCTTGAGCCATTGCATTGGCGTTGAAAGGCTGGCGCGGTTTACCGATCATTTCAATGATTTCCGGTTTAGCAATCCCGTAACCGATTCTCAATCCCGCAAGACCATAAGCTTTCGAGAACGTTCTAAGAACCATAACGTTGCGGCCTTCGCGAACGTATTTAAGAGTATCAGGCATTTTGCGCGTACAGATTTCAGCGTAGGCTTCATCGAATACGACCAGTACATCTTCCGGAACTTTTTTCATGAAAGAATCAATCTGCTGACCTGAAACAAATGTTCCGGTCGGATTGTTCGGGTTGCAGACAAAAATAACGCGTGTTGTCGGTTTAATAGCTTTCGCCATTGCTTTAAGATCGTGCCCAAGTTCAATTGAAGGAACTTCGATGAATTCAGACCCGAACATTTTAGCCATAAGCTTGTAGACAATAAAAGCATGTGCGCTGGCTACAACAGAAGTTTCCTGATGCATGAAACAGTGTCCGATAAACTCAAGGATCTCATTGGAACCATTTCCGACAATAAAATGATCAGTCGGGAAATCAAGTGTTTCCGAAAGCTTATCTTTTAGAGCAAGAGCCCCACCGTCCGGATAAATATGCATATCGTTTATTGCGGCACGCATAGCCTTTTTCGCTTTTGGAGATGGGCCAAGCGGATTCTCGTTCGATGCAAGTTTGGCAATTGTATCAGGATCAAGTCCAAGCTCACGAGCTACGTCTGTTATCGGTTTTCCCGGCTGGTAGGCGACCACTGACGCTACATCGGGGTTCATATAATCTTTCAAAGACATAAAATAATCCTTTATTTTGCTTAGATGATGTCTGTTGAACGCGGGTAAGATCCAAGAACTTTCACAAACTGGCACATCTCTTCTAGTTCGGAGATTGCTTTCTTGACATTCTCGCCATCCTTGTGACCAAGCATGTCGAGAAAGAAGCAGTACTGCCAGTTTTTACGTTTTGAGGGACGGCTCTCAATCATCGTAAGCGTAATATCTTCGTGCTTGAAAGGAAGCAGGCAGTCGTATAGAGCTCCTATTTTATCTTTGATTGCAAAGCAGATAGATGTTTTGTCATCGCCGGTCGGTTTCGGTTCCTGGTTACCGATAATCAGAAAGCGAGTCGTATTATCAGTGTTGTCCTCAATGCTTTCTTCAAGTAGCTTTAAATTGTACGTTTCTGCTGCGAGTGTGCTGGCAATTGCAGCTGAGTTCTCTTCGATAGAAGCCGTTTTTGCAGCTTTAGTAGTACTCGATACTTCAATAAGGTCTATGCCGGGAAAGTTCTTTTGAAGCCAGTTGCGGCATTGACCCAATGCTTGAGGATGGCTGTATATGCGTTTGATTGCTGCTTTATCACAGTTCGCCATAAGATTCTGATGAATGCTCATGTTGATTTCTGCACAAATTTTTGAGTTTGAGTCAACAAAGCGGTCAAGAGTATAGTTTACAGCTCCTTCTGTCGAGTTTTCGATTGGAACGCATCCGTAGTCGACGCGGTTCATTTCAACTTCAGTGAAAACTTCCGCGATGTTGCTGCTTGGTTTGTATTCAACACTGCGGCCGAATTTACCAAGGGCAGCCTGTTGAGTAAATGTCGCTTCCGGACCAAGGTATCCAACTTTTACGGGGTGCTCAAGAGCAATTGCTCCCGACATGATCTCGCGGTAAATGGCGCGTAGCGTTCTATTTTGAAGCAGACCTTCTGTATTGATCGACTCAAGTTTTTCAAGTAGAGCTTTCTCTCTCTCTGGAACGTAAATAGCACTTGAATTGCTATTTTTCCATTCACCCACACCTTTTACATATTCATATCTTTCATTCAGTAAACTGACAATATTGCGGTCAATTCTATCGATGTTATTTCTTAACTCATTCAGGTCCATGGTTTGCCCCTACTTATAGTTCTATTCTTTAGTTATATACACGCGGGTAAGATACTAGTCGCTTGTTCATTTACAATTTTTCCTAACTTGATTTTTGAGACCCGTAGCGTATTATGGCAGTCTAACTGAATTTATTTTAGAAGTACTGGAGACCTATACAATGAAGCCACTTATTATTGGCGATAAAGAATACAAAAGCCGCCTGTTTCTAGGGACAGGGAAATTTTCATCAAAAGACGCACTGCATTCAGCGATCGAATCTTCGGGAACAGAGATGGTTACGTGCGCGCTGCGACGTATCGATGTTCACGATGCTGGAAGTGATGACATTCTTGCTGCAATCGATCACGATAAGATCGAAGTAATGCTGAATACCAGTGGTGCCCGCAATGCCAAAGAAGCAGTGAAAATTGCTAAATTTGGACGAGCTGCAGGATACAATACAATCAAACTTGAGATTCACCCGGATCCGACATACCTGCTGCCGGATCCTTATGAAACCTTAATTGCTGCAACAGAACTTTGTGAGCTCGGATTTAAAGTTCTTCCGTATATTAATGCCGATCCTGTTCTGGCAAAGCGTTTGGAAGATGTAGGATGTGTTGCTGTTATGCCGCTTGGAGCTCCTATCGGTTCAAACCAGGGACTTCAGACAGAAGCTATGTTACGCATCATTATCGAGCAGGCAAAAGTGCCGGTGATTGTTGATGCTGGAATTGGACTGCCTTCTCACGCTGCAGCAGCAATCGAAATGGGCGCAGATGCTGTTCTTGTCAATACGGCAATTGCTGCAGCAGGAGATCCTGCAAAAATGGCAAAAGCTTTTGCTATGGCTGTAGAATCTGCTGAAATGGCGAAAGTTGCCGGACCTGCAGGAACTCAATCTCATGCTTCTGCTACTTCCCCAAATAATACTTTTGACGAGATCTTCTAAATTTATTTTTGAATGAATGATAAGCTGATTACAATTCATGAATTGTGGTCAGCTTTTTTTATGTTGTGACTGTAGTTTACAAGCTGAAGCTTGAACTCCGACAACTCTTTTGCTGAGTGAAGCGAGTAAAACAACGATAGTCAGAATTTTTAGAGCGTGGTAAAGCAAATATTTAACCCTGTTTCATCACATGATCAAATTATCGTTGTTGTTGGAGTTCAAGCTTTAGCTTGTTTAAGTTAGGAAAGATAGTATGCCTGAATTGCCCGAAATTGAATTGGTGACATTCTTAGTTCACCCGCATTTGGTGGGAAAACAATTTTCAGCAATTGAAACATATATTGATAAACTTCGCT
>JAUVCU010000238.1 GCA_030590715.1 Lentisphaeria bacterium | reverse complement strand
TGATAAAGTTGATAAAATTGTATTATATAAAATCCAGCCTGCCAACACTATTTAAGATTATCTTTATCGGTACTCATTAGAACTCTGCAAGTAAATACTTAATCAGAAAACATAGAGAAATCTATCAGATTGTTTTTAGACGCGAAATTTGATAGGATTTAAAAAGAGGGAAATCAAAAACAATGAGAGTAGAAGCATGCTTCCGTCAAAAGTACTTGAAGATGCATTGTAGGCCATATCTATGGCCTACAATGAGACGTACTACGGAGAGCCTTCGAACCGTGAAGCTCCCGACAAGATGAAAAAAGGTGAACTAAAGGAAATAATCAAAGAGTAATTTGATACGAAGAATATTGCCATGCCGAACTACTCATTTGAAAGCGTAGAAATATGCATCCGGCAAACATCAGAGTTCATTGACTCATTAAACGAAGAAAAATTAGAGGAATTTGAAATAAATGTCCTCAAGCTCTCCCGCGTCGAAGGAGACGTAAGAAGAATTGTGAGAGACTTTGTCTGCTACGAGTGATAAAATCAAGACAATGCCCAAGATCTAGAGCTAAACTCCGGACTTGAAGCTTCCAGAGCTAAACCCAGTGGCAAAGTTAATCTTCAATTTCTTTGATGAACTCCTGGGCTTTTTGAACAGACTTATTCAGATCAACAATAAGGGCGTCGATCTCCACTTCAATCTGCTTCATCTCTCCCTCGAGAGAACTTACGGCATTTGCATTCAGGTTGTGTTTAAGGAAAAGAACATAATCTTTGACCTGCTGGAGAACTGGAGGAATACTCTTCTCCGCCTCCAGCATAGCCAGATGCATCTGAGTATAATGCCTTTTAGTTTTTATAAGAGCTTCGCTACTTTTCGCCTGAAGTGACGTACGACTGATCTGATCTATCTCCCCCTGCCATTCTTCAAATAGGTCAGAAGCTATCGTTTCCACTTTCTCAATTCTATCCTTCACGCCGGCAGCACGCGCTTCCGCATCTTCATAATCAGCTTTTAAATCGGAATACGCCGACTCAAGCTTCCCTCCATCAAATTGATACATCTCCTTGATTCGAGTAAGAATATCTTTGAATTCCTCAGTCGCTTCCTGCTGCTCTTCATTTGCGGTCTCTATATTATCCTGCAACAGGTGCCGTTTCTCTTTGCCCAGTTTCTCCCAGAATGAGTAATAAATGCTTTGGCAGGCAGTAAATGTAAACAGGGTGATAAGCAGTGTTGTCATGTGCATATATTTTTTCATAGTAAACCTCATTTAAGTTATTCATTAATATCTGATTATATTACGATAAAAACAACAAAAATCATATCTGATCAATAATAAGCACAACCAAGACACTACACCTTAAAGAATGACACTGTTTTAGTTTAGTTAGAAAAACCTAATTAATTACCAGGCACAACTTGACAGAGAGTTAGAAACACCTAACTTAGACTTATATTAAATAAAATAAAGTATTGAGGAAAATATGACTACAGTTCGAACACTTGCAGATATTAAAGAGGGTGAATCGGTAAAAGTTGTACGCATACAAGGAAACAGTGCGATTAAGCAAAGGCTTCTAGATATGGGAATAACACGCGACACTGAAATTGCAGTTGAAAGATATGCTCCTCTAAAGGATCCGCTACATATTACTGTAAAAGGGTATTCTCTGGCAATTCGCGTAGCGGAAGCAAAAATGATCGAAGTACGATAAAAAGTTTTAAAGGTATATAAAAAATGAAAAGAATAGCAGTAGCAGGAAATCCGAATTCAGGCAAGACCTGCATATTCAATAACTTAACAGGAAGCAGCCAGAGGGTAGGAAACTACGCCGGTGTAACGGTTGATTTCTCAGAGGGAACATCAAAATTCGGAGCAGATAAAGTTCAAGTGATCGATCTGCCGGGAACATACTCTCTAACAGCTTATTCCCAGGAAGAAGTTGTAGCGCGTGACTACATTATCAATGAAAAACCGGATGTTGTAGTAAATATTCTTGATGCAAGTAACCTTGAAAGAAACCTTTACCTGACGACTCAACTGCTGGAACTTAACGTACCAATGGTTCTTGTTCTTAACATGTATGATGTTGTGGAGAAAAAAGGTCTGTCTATCGATGTAGAACTGCTTGGTGAACTACTTGGAGTTAAAGTCGTAAAAGCAGTAGCCAATAAACGTCAGGGAATGGATGATATCAAAGCCGCATGTCTGGAGACAATTCAACAAGGAACAAAACCTCGTGAAATGTCATATCCTCATGAACTGGAAGAGATCATTCCTGCATTGAGAAAGGCTGTATGCTGTCACCAGCAGATTTCAGAGCACTATAACCCGCTTTGGTTTACCATCAAACTTCTTGAAAATGACCAAATCATAATGGAAAAGCTGAACTCGTTCAATGATACAGACACAATCAAAACTGAACTTAAGAAAGCGAAAGACCACCTGATGAAACATTCAGGAGAAGATGCAAATACTGCGGTCGTAGAAGCCAGATATGCATTTGTAAATGGTGCCTACCGCGAAGTGCACAGAGCTTCAGAAGAAGAGCAGAAGATGCTTACCAACCTTATTGACCAGGTTGCCTGCAACAGGTTCTTCGGACCACTTCTGCTTCTTGGGATTGTTTTCGGACTGTTTAACTTTGTATTCAAACTTGCAGATGAGTGGACATGGATACCAGCCGCAAGCGGCGAGTGGCTAAGCCCGGTCGGATTGCTTGAATTGATTTTTGAAACGCTATCGAGTTATGCCCAGATGATCGAAATCCCGTGGCTTCAATCATTACTTGTTGACGGTATTATCGGTGGTGTTGGTGGAGTTATGGGGTTTGTTCCTCTGATCTTCTTTATGTTCCTGTTTTTATCTTTTCTTGAAGACTCAGGATACATTGCCCGTATTGCATTTATTCTTGACCGTGTACTGAGAACGTTCGGACTTCAGGGTAAGTCAATTCTTGCACTGATCGTTTCTGGAGGACTTGGAGCCGGTGGTTGCGCTGTTCCCGGTATTATGGCGACGCGTACAATGCGTGAGGAGAAAGACCGACTGGTTACAATTCTTGTAGCACCACTAATGAACTGTGGAGCAAAGCTGCCGGTATTCGCAATGCTTATTGCCGCGTTCTTTGCAGAGAATCAAGGACTGATGATGTTTGCACTATGGATACTGTCATGGGTATTCGCACTTGGATTTGCCATTGTGATCCGCAAGTTTATCATCAAAGGAGAACAGACACCATTTGTAATGGAGCTTCCTCTTTACCACATGCCGACAGTTCGCGGTGTGCTGATGGATACATGGCACCGCACATGGATGTACATAAAAAAGGCTGCGACAATTATTCTTGCAATCAACGTAATCATCTGGGCAATGATGTATTACCCTCGCATGGATACTTCTAAGTTTGATGCACAAAAAGAAACACTATCATCAAACTTTGTTATTGAAGCTGCGAAAACAGAATTTGCAAAGCTTTTCACTGCTGACAACTATAAAACGAACCTTGAAACAATCGCCGGATACGGAGAGGAAGATCTAAAAGAAGTTTCTGAAGGTGCAGAGCCGATATTAAAGGTTGCTGCAGCTCTGAATGAAGAAACGGTTCAAAATGACGTAAAAATCATTAAAGACTATAAAGAAGAATTAGCTATAATAAACAACAAGCAAGGTGAAGCCGTACAAGCATATACCTTTGCAGGAAGACTTGGAAGAGCTCTGGAGCCGGTCTCAAAACTTGCCGGATTCGACTGGAGAGATAATATCGCCCTAATCGGTGGTTTTGCAGCCAAAGAGGTTATTGTAAGTACACTTGGAACAGCATATTCAATGGGAGAAGTTGACGTAGAAGACACCGGCTCTCTTGAGGAAAGACTTCAGGCTGATCCGAACTGGAATCCACTGAGAGCTTTTGCAATGAT
>JAUVCU010000241.1 GCA_030590715.1 Lentisphaeria bacterium | reverse complement strand
TCAAAGTTCACTGCCGAATGCCGGGGACTACTTGGTGAAAAATCAGCCAAACTTATAACAATTGTTCCGGCCGGACCTGATTCTTATTTTCGCTATAAAACATTGGAAGTTATCAAACGCAACAATTATAAAGCTGACGATGTGGCTGCCGTTATCGCTCGTTTCCACAAAACAAGTTTCGGATCGTGGATACTGGCTGTTGAGAAACTGAAAATGAAAAGTGGTGAACTGAAAGTGGTCAGTGACTTTGAACTTCAAACGGTTAAACGTGCCGGATAAGGCATTTACTAAATTTTAAATGTAGAGGTGAAATATGTTGGATCTTTGGAAATATGTAGAGCAGGCTGGTTGGATCGGCTATATCCTCGTAGGCGTATCGATACTGGCTACCGGCGTTATTTTTGAACGTTACTTTGTGTACTGGTTGAGGCAGAGCAGGGGGCTTACTAAGAAGCATAATGCTAAGCTGGCTGTAGCTCTTTCCCGCAAAGATAAAAAGCAGGTCGAGAAAATTGCAGCTGATATGACTGGGGTTGAATCGGAAGCGTTGAGTATTGTCGCGAAAAATATTAATTGTGCTGATGATACGGCTCTGGATCTGGCTGTGAGCCATGTGGTTGAGTCGACTAATCAGCATTTGTGGATCCTTGAACTGTGCGGTGGTATCGCTCCTATGTTCGGTATACTGGGAACGGTTGCTGGAATAATTATGTCTTTCGACGGTATGTCCGGGGCCATGCCCGATACCGGTGTGATGGTCAGTGGTATTTCTGTTTCCATGACGACGACTGTCATCGGTCTGGTCGTTTCTATCTTGTGCCTGGTTCCTTATAACCATCTTGTCCGCAGAGCTCATAAAAGGCAGGTTCTGGTGGCATCTCAACTTCAGCAGTACTGGATAAACAGGTAGGAGATTATTATGAAACCGGTTCCTCAACCCAAACGTTCAAGTTTTGAAATGCTACCGCTTATGGATATGATATTTCTGCTTCTGGTCGTTTTCATTTTTATGATCGTTCAGATGCGTCCCAATTTCGGGATCAGTATTGAACTGCCCGATGTAGGCGTTAAACAGCCTGAGACTCCCAAGCAGAAAACAACTGTTACGATCTCTGTTTCTTCTGATAATTCTCTTTTCGTCAACAGCACAAAATGTCAGTTTGATCAGCTGCACAGTGTTATAGTCTCACAAAGCAAAAACGTGCCGGTTGAGGATCTTAGTGTTATTCTGAGTGGAGACAAAGGCGCTGACTACGGCGAGATTATGAAAGTGTTCTCAATTCTTCGCGAAAACAATATCTCCGACATTCTCTTCGATGTTAACTCCGTCAAAAGCTGATTACTTTGTGGGGAAAATAAATTAGGTTTAATTCTTTGCGTTCTCAGCCTCTCTGCGAGGTGAAAATATATACCTCGCTGAGATATTGAGAATACAGAGCTTTTGGGTTTACCACGGATCAGACTGATTGAACGGATAGTTCATTTGTTATAAATCCATTTTATCCCAACCATCCGTGGTTTAAAAAGCATTTCTTCCTGCTATTGCCTTCCAAGTATTGTACTCCAGGTATTCATACGCACTTCGTGCCAGACCATAAAGTATCGTTTTTGCTTTTTTTGAAACATGTAGATTTATAGTTCATTTTAGTATGGTTTGAGCTGTTTAAAAATTCTGAGTTGTATGTACGTTATAGCCGAATTGGAAATAACATTTGGCTAATCACCAAAACATATATAATCGGGATTTTAATATGCTTCTTTTTTTGTTGGAACTTCAAGAATATTTCGGGCCGTTCAGGCTTTTTAATTATGTAACATTCAGGGCGGCAGGCGCTGCTTTTACGGCTATGATGATCGGATTCTTTTTCGGCCCTATGGCTGTGCGAATGCTGAAGAACTTTACGGCTCCGGCCAGACTTGAAGGAATTTTTACAGAAGAGATGATCGATCGCGCAAAAGATAAAACTCCAAGTATGGGAGGGCTTTTGATTGTTGTGAGTATGGTGATATCAACATTGTTGTGGGCTGACCTTACCAATCCTTCTCTTTGGGTTTTTCTTCTGACTCTTATCGGGCTTGCAGCAGTCGGATTTGTAGATGACTACATGAAGGTAAAAAGACCGAACAAAGGCGGTATTACCGGAAGGTTTAAGCTGTTCTGCCAGTTTTCAATAGCCTTTGTGGCTGTAAGCGCATTGTATACTTTGCCGGGAACGGGTTATGATATTCAGAACATCATGGTTCCTTTCTATAAGACTCCTCTGGACCTTGGGATGGCTGGGGCCGTTATTGCATTTACGCTTGGTGTATTTGTGGTTGTAGGGTCTTCAAACGCCGTTAATTTGACCGATGGTAAAGATGGATTAGCTATCGGAAGTATCATTTTCTGTGCTTTAACGTATGCCGGATTTGCCTATATAAGTGGACATAAAATTTTTGCGGAGCATTTAAATTCTCCATTTATCCCGTCTGCCAGTGAAGTGGTGGTTTTTGCCGCTACTATGGTCGGGGCTGGAATCGGCTTTTTATGGCACAATTGTCATCCGGCATCGATGTTTATGGGCGATACGGGTAGTCTTGCCCTTGGAGGAACAATCGGGCTGATTGCCGTTCTTGTGCGTCAGGAACTCATGCTGCCGATCGTTGGTGGGGTTTTCGTGATGGAAGCAGGGTCGGTCATTATTCAGGTTATCAGTTTTAAAACTACCGGAAAAAGGGTGTTTCTCTGCTCGCCGATTCACCATCACTTTGAACTGAAGGGGTGGACAGAAACGCAGATCGTGGTTCGTTTCTGGATCCTGTCGGGTGTATTCGCCCTGCTTGGACTTGCATCGCTTAAGCTGCGATAACCAAAGAAACTATTTTTGTAAATAAAGATTTTTTAGGAGATATAATAGTGAGATTATCTGCAGCGTTGGATTTATCTGTAGCAGAAGTGGCATTTGCTGTCGCTGATTTAGAAAAAGGGTGCGTCGTATTTGAAGAGTTTGTTCCGATGATAGGTCGGACTTCGGCAGGAATGCTGCTTTGGATGAAGTCATGCGCCGAGAAGCATGGTTTGAGTCTTAATGATATTGTCGAGTGGACGGTCGGGACGGGACCTGGAAGTTTTACGGGGCTTCGATTGGTTGCCGCGCTTGTGTCTGGTTTTACATTTCAGAAAGAGGGTGTAAAAACGAGGACTTTGCCGACGGCTTTGGCGCTTGCTGCTGGTCTTTCTGAAGATAAGAGCGTAAGTGTGGCAAGTCTGCACGATGGACGACGCAATGAACTGCTGATGTTCGGAATGAAATCTGATGGTAAAACCGTCTTTGAAAATGGTGATACGCGCGTGGTTACTCCAGGTGAAGAAAGCGAAAAGCTTATTGCAACATACGATCGCTTTGTGGCAGTTGCTTCAGATAAGAATGCAGTCATCAAAACATTTGGTGAAGAGCAGGCTGAACAAGTGACGTATTTTGATCACATTCCAATATCAAATCTGATCTTTATTGAATCGGATAATTGGGGTGAAGATATGACGGACCTTGTTTATATTCGACCTGCTGTTTTTATTGAGCCACGCAAGATCCGCGAAGTGTAGTTTTCTATAGACTTATCTTGATTTGAAGTATTTTTAAAAGCCTCCCTTAATCCGGAGGCTTTTTTTGTTTTGTTGAGAACTATTTTTTCAAAGTTGAACCTGATGTTTCACTCGGTTCTGCGGGGTGTTGTATTCCTGTATATCGGTATTGTCAATTGGTTAGTAAGGAGGAATAGAGCCGCCAGAAAATGAATCCTAGCGGCTCTTATTTTGTGTAAGTAAATTGGGGCTTACTTAAACCATTTGGGGATGCCGAGTTTGCGGAGTCTTTTTACCAGCAGATCTCTTTTGTGGATCATTTTTTTAGATTTACTTTTAAGGCCTGGATCT
>JAUVCU010000043.1 GCA_030590715.1 Lentisphaeria bacterium | reverse complement strand
TGTGAGGTTGCCGAATATATTTACCGTTCCCGGCGATGTTCTTGTCGGTTATTTTGTTGTTTCTTATCTGATCTTTCCTCCTTCTGAGATTACAAATATATTCTTTGCTGTTTTGTCCGCAACGTTACTGTATGTGTTTGGTCTTATCAGTAATGATATTGCCGATTACGAAATAGATTCCAGAGAGAGACCTGAGCGCCCGTTGCCTTCCGGCAGGGTCTCCATTTTAAATGCTAAGCGGGTGGCCTCTATTTCACTGATAAGTGGATTGGGGTCAGCTTATCTTATCGGCTCTAAAACATTGGCCGTTGCTCTTGTGATGACTGCTGTAATTTGTCTATATAATTTTAAACTCAAAAAACATCGTATTGCAGGACCATTATTGCTTGCATGCTGTCGTACATTAAGCGTATGCCTGGGGATTTCAGCCGTAGGGTATGGCTATGCAGATTATTGGACGCTCATTAAAATCCTGCCGGTAACATTCTTTTATATTTATGGAGTTTCTAAGCTGGCTCAAAACGAGACTGCAGATAATCCCCCTCATCATGGTCGGATTGAAATTGCGGTGTCACTTTCTTTTGTCATTTACGGCCTGATTGTTGTTGGAGGACAGTGGGTTGCTACACCTGAAGAATTTAGACCTGATGGTTTTCCGATTTTGCTTGGTTGTGTTCTATACCTTGTTTTTCTGTTGAATGGATTTTGGAACGGTGTGAAAGTTATTAAAGATCTGTCTCCTGATTCGGTACAGAATCGTGTTGGTTCCCTTATTCGAAATATTATGCTTTTTCAGGTAGCCTGGTGTGCCTTTACCGGTAATATCCTCCTTTCTGCCATTCTTATTTTTATGATGCAGTTATCAGAAGTTACTGCCAGCAAATTCTACTCGACTTAATTTTTATTTTCATCTCGGAATATTTCCTTTTATGAGATAAATATTATCTCATTTGCTCTAAACTAAACGTCCATGTGAACCGATATATATGAGACTGATTAGTGATTTTTAGATTAGGGAAACAGCGTCACTTATTTTCACAAGCATTAGAGTTTCTCTAAAAGGTGAGGCGTTAAGATGATTGTAAAAAGAGGATTTAAGTCTGGCCGGAGTTTAGTGTTTTGTTTATTGATGGTCGGTTGTAGCGGTTTGGGTGATTTTGATGAGATGCAGGAGTATGTTGAAGACTCTATTCGTGACGGTAAATACCATAACGCGCTGATTGGAGCGTCTAAGTGCCTTGATTATTCCATTTCAGAGTTTGGGAATACCAGCTCAAAAACAGCATCCAGTTATATGTCGCTTGGCGATGTGTACCGGAAGCTCTCAAAGTATTCTGACTCAGAGAAGGCATATGTAAGTGCCGGGAATATCCTGAGATATAAAGTTACAGAAAGAGACCAGGATAATTATGTTGGCTTCTTGTCCAGTATGGGCGGAATGTATATGGATTGGGGTGCATCTGATAAGTCTATAAATTACTTTGGAGAAGCTTTAATGAAAATTGATAATTCTACTGATATCGGTAAAATTCAGTACGCTTCCATCCTGACTAGTCTTTCTGCAGTGTATTCTTCGATTAATGAAAGTGAAAAGGCGATAAAGCTTTGTCAGCAGGCATTACCAGTAATGATTCAAACCTATGGGAAATATAGTCCGGAAGTAATAATCATAATGAATAATCTTGGCGTCGCTTACAGCGTGAGTGGCGAATACGAATCCGCCTGTAAAATATACGAGGATGTTGTTGCCTCAGCCTTTGAAACATTCGGTGTTGTAAGTTCCAAGAATATAAGATATTTGAGTAATTTGGGGCATTGTCAGATTATACAGAATATGCATGTTGAAAGTGTGGAAACATATAAGAAAGCTTTGAGGATTTCCCAAAAAGTATTTGGAGAAAAGCACCAACAGACTGCAGAACTACATAATAAGCTGGGTTCTATTTTAAGCGAACTGGATAATTATGATGAGGCTGCCAACCATTTTAGTCAGGCTATGGCATCTTACTCGGGAATAAACGGGACTCAATCTCAAATAGTCTGCGAGATTGGAAATGAAAAAGCTCAAATCCTTGTCTCGAAAGAGAACTATGGCGAAGCGGAAATGCTTTATAAAAAATTCATCGAATTTGCAGGGCATGAACCGGTAAATGAAAAATATGGAGATGCTTGTCGTAATCTTGCAAGACTCTATTTATTCACCGAAAAGTACGACTTATGCGAAGATTATCTTGTTCGGGCTTTTGATTTTTATTGTGACCGGGATGTGAGTGGAGATAACCTGAGTTTTTTAACTATGATCGAGCTAGGGGACCTTTCGTTCAGCACGCTTCAGTTTAATAAAGCAGAACTGTATTATTTAAATTCCCTCAGTTTTTTAAGCGAAAATAATGTATATGCTGAAATATATTTATCACGGTCCCGGCTGGAAGGTTTGTATCAGGTTATTTCCCGACCAGAAAAACCCTTTGTGTTAGACTAGTATTCATGTCTTTGTAACTCGTCCCGAGACATTACCGGCAGCTTTAATCAGTTGCTGGTTTTTTATTGGTCCTCTCTTGCCTCGTCCTACTCTGTTACACTGATTTTATGTGTCGATTACGAGATATGGGGAAAAAAATATTTCAGGGGAGATGTAGGAGGTAAATAATGTCAGTTTTGATTGGAAAAAAAAGAATTAAACTATAGTTTCTATGCTAAATAAAAATAAACATTAAACTAAATAGAACGAGTAGAGATAATTATGCTTGGAGCAACTTACTTCCTTAAGAAGATTTTTGGAACAAAGTCGGACCGTGACGTCAAGAAGATGCGTCCGATTGTACAGAAGATTAATCAGTTGGAAATCGAATATCAGGCTCTTTCAGAGAATGAACTCAAGGGGAAAACTCAAGAGTTTCAGGAGCGTCTGAGAAATGGTGAAACACCTGATGATTTGATGATTGAAGCATTTGCCGTTGTTAAAAATGCTTGTCGCCGTCTTTGTGGAACTAAGGAAATTGTTTGTGATCATGAACTAGACTGGAATATGATTCCTTACGATGTCCAGCTTATGGGAGCAATATCACTACACCGCGGTAATATTGCGGAGATGGCAACTGGTGAAGGTAAAACTCTTACTGCTACAATGCCTCTTTATCTTAATGCTCTTACCGGTCGCAACTGTCAGCTTGTTACAGTGAATGACTACCTTGCTCTTCGTGACTCGCAGTGGATGGGGCTTATTTACGAATACCTTGGGCTTACTTGTGGTTGCCTTCAGAATATGATGGACCCAGAAGTTAGAAAGGTTCAATACAGTTGCGATATCACATACGGAACAAATAGTGAATTTGGTTTCGATTACCTTAGAGATATGGGAATGGCTACGGACAAAGAGCAACTTGTTCAGCGCGACCACTTTTACGTAATCATTGATGAGGTTGATAGTATCCTTATTGATGAAGCTCGTACCCCACTTATTATTTCTGGTCCTGTTGCAGTTTCTACTCATCAGTTTGACCGACTTAAACCACAAGTAGCAGCGATCTTTCAAAAGCAGAGCTTGCTTTGTGCTCGAATGATCAAAGAAGCAAAAGATATTCTAGTTCGTGAAGATCTAGATAAAAATACAGAAGAAGAGGCTTTGATGAAGCTTCTTGTTGTTAAATTCGGTATGCCGAAACAGAAACAACTTATGCGTCTTCTTGAAGACGGTGAGTTGATGAAGAAGCTTGAGAAGCTTGAGCTCTTTGTTCGAAGTGATCAAAACCGCGGAATGCTTCAAGAAGTTCAGGCAGATCTTTACTTCACAATTGATGAACGTGGATATGATGCCAGCCTGACTGAAAAAGGTCGCCATGAGATCTCTCCTGATGACAGTGAAGCATTTATTATGCCTGACATCGCCAGTGGACTTGCTGATATTGACAATGCTCCTGATCTTGATGATAAAGGAAAGCTTGAGGCAAAACGCGAATATCAGGAAAGCTTTGCTCAAAAGAGCGAAAGGCTTCAAAACCTTTCTCAACTTTTTCGAGCTTATTGCCTGTACGAAAAAGACTTTCAGTACGTCGTTCAGGAAGGTAAAGTAATGATTGTCGATGAGCATACAGGTCGTCTAATGCCTGGTCGCCGTTTCAGTGATGGTCTTCACCAGGCTCTTGAAGCAAAAGAGAGCGTTACGATTGAACGCGAAACGCAAACTCTTGCGACTGTCACAATCCAGAACTATTTCAGAATGTACGAAAAACTTTCTGGTATGACCGGTACAGCTGAAACAGAGGCAACAGAATTTCACGATACGTATAAAATTGACGTTATCGTTGTGCCTACGAACAAGCCCTGTTTGAGAATTGATGAGAATGACCGAGTTTTCAAAACAAAGCGCGAGAAATATAATGCAATTGTAGAAGAAGTTGCAGAAGTTCATGCTACTGGAAGACCTATTCTTCTTGGTACTGTTTCTGTTGATGATTCTGAAATTGTAAGTAGACTTCTTAAACGTAGAAATATTCCTCACACAGTACTGAATGCTAAAAACCATATGGGTGAGGCGGAAATCGTTGCACTTGCCGGTCAACCAGGCTCGGTAACCGTTGCTACAAATATGGCCGGTCGTGGTACGGATATTAAACTAGGTGATGGTATTCCTGAACGTGGTGGTCTTCATGTTATTGGAAGTGCCCGACATGATTCTCGCCGAATTGACCGCCAGCTTCGTGGTCGTTGTTCCCGTCAGGGCGATCCAGGTTCAACTCGTTTCTATATCTCGCTTGAGGATAACCTTATGCGACTTTTCGGTTCGGACAAGATTGTTCGAATGATGGATTACCTTGGAATGGAAGAGGGTGAGGATCTACAGCATCCACTTCTTAACCGTTCAATTGGAACAGCTCAAAAACGTGTTGAACAGCACCATTTTTCAAGTCGTAAACGCACTCTTGAGTACGATGATGTTATGAATAAACAGCGTGAAGTATCGTATGGTTTCCGTAAGGATGTTCTTCTTACTGATGCTCCGCGTGAAATGCTTATGCAGTTCATTGAACAAGGGGTTGAGGAACACGTTGACCTTGCTTATGCAACTGAAATTAAAAAATTGAACTTTGATAAAGTATATCTGCTTAACTGGCTGAACACGACTTTCCCTATTGGATTCACTGAAGACGAGATTATGATTGAGGTTCAGGACGGAGCCCCAAACAGAGAGAAAGTTGCTGATTATCTTATTGAGAAAGTTAAAACTAAATACTCAGAAAAAGAGTCAATGGAAGATCCTGAGTCGCGCAAGTGGCTTGAGAAACATATCATTCTTGAAGCGATTGACCGCCTGTGGCAGGACCACCTTCACAACATGGATCACCTTCGCTCTACGATCGGTCTGCGTCAATACGCACAGAAAGATCCACTGATCGAGTATAAGCGGGAAGCATTTAAGATGTTCAATCGTCTGCTTAGCTCTGTTAATCAGGAAATTGTTTCTAACCTGTTCAGATCTTCTACAAGCCTTTCTACATTTGAAGAATTGCTTGCTTCACTTCCACAGGAAATGATCCATGAAGAGTTGAATCAGTTTGAGGAACCTCATTCTCCGGTCGAACTTCTTCACCCTGAAGAAATTGGTGAGCAAAAGCAGGAAACATTTGTTCATGGAGCACCGAAAGTAGGACGAAACGACTCATGTCCTTGCGGAAGCGGAAAAAAGTACAAAAAATGTTGTGGATCAGTCCACTTTGAAGATTAATCGAGCTTTAACTCGATACTTAAGCCCCATCATTCAGTGGGGCTTATATCGAATATAAATTATAGAAAATATAAAATATATAAAAGGACAATAGAGATGCCAAAAAAATATGATGTGGTGATCGGTCTCGAGGTTCACTGCCAGGTGAAAACAGAATCGAAAATGTTCTGTTCTTGCGCCAACAACTTTGGTGATGACCCGAATACAAATGTTTGCCCTGTATGCATGGGATACCCGGGAGCAATGCCGGTTGCAAATAAAGAAGCTGTGCGTCAGACTATTATCGCAGGTCTTATGTGTGGATGTGAAATTCCAAAATACAGTAAGTTTGACCGTAAAAGCTATTTTTACCCAGATATGGCAAAAAACTACCAGATTTCGCAATTCGATCTGCCATTCTGTGTTGAAGGTCTTGTGAAGATTGGTGGTGTAGGTTTTTCAGGTAAGCCATTGCCGGAGCGCGAGATCAAGCTTGAGCGCATTCACCTTGAAGAAGATGCTGGTAAGTTGACTCATTTTGGCCGTAGTGGTGGTGTTGATTATAACCGTGGTGGTGTTCCTCTTATGGAAGCAGTTAGTCACCCCGATATGCACACTCCTGATGAAGCCTATGCATACCTGCAGGCTCTTAAAGAGATCTTCCAGTACTCTGGTGCTGGAGACTGTGATATGGAAAAAGGGCAAATGCGCTTTGACGTAAACGTTTCTCTAAAGCCAAAAGGTCAAGTTGAGCTTGGTACGAAAATTGAGCTTAAGAATATGAATAGTTTTCGAAATGCTCACCGCGCTTTGAACTATGAAATCAAACGTATCGCTCGTCTTCTTGACGAAGGTGTTGTTCTGAAGCAGGAAACACGCGGATGGGATGATCCAAGTGGCGAATCGTATCTTATGCGTACAAAAGAAGATGCTCATGATTATCGCTATTTCCCGGAACCGGATCTTATGCCGTTTACTTTTACCGATGAGGATATTGCAGCATTTAAAGCTGAGCTTCCAGAACTTCCTGAAGCAAAACGCGAGCGTTACAAATCTGACTACGCATTAACTGATTTCGATGTAAACGTGTTGACTGGTGATAAAGTAAATGCTGACTACTTCGAAGCTGGTGTTAAATTTACTAAGACTCCAAAGATTCTTGCAAACTGGATTATAACAGAAGTGATGCGTGAGCTTGGTGAACGCGAGCAGACTCTTGCTGAATGTCCTGTTTCAGCTGAGCGTCTGGCTAAAATGGTTGAGCTTATCAACAATAAAACAATCAGTAGCAAAATCGCAAAAACAGTTCTTGCAGAGATGTTCGTGAGTGATAAAGATCCGAAAGCGATTGTTGAAGAGAAAGGTCTTGTTCAAGTAACTGATGATTCGGCGATTGAAGGCTTTGTCGATCAGGCTATTGCTGCAAATGAATCTCAGGTTCAGCAGTATAAAGACGGAAATGAGCGTGTTATCCAGTTCTTTGTTGGACAGGTTATGAAATTGAGCCGTGGTAAAGCAAATCCACCTATGGTTCTTGAAATGCTTAAAAATAAGTTGAATGACTAATCTTTAATTCTTGAATTAAACTTTGCGTGACTGAAGATGCTGTTTGTGGAGCTGTAAGAGGTCTCAAATGGCAACGGAACAAAAAGAAATTTACCACTTGCGGTATAAGGAGTTTTATTGTGGAAAAACAACATACTATTTCGGTTCTTATGGAGAACAAGTTTGGAGTACTAGCACGCGTAGCAGGTTTGTTCTGCGGACGCGGGTACAACATCGATGCTCTAACGGTTAATAAGACATATGATCCGGAAGTTTCAAAAATGACGATTGTTACTCATGGTGACGATGCGATTATTGAGCAGATTGACAAGCAGCTCAACAAGCTGATTGATGTTATTAAAGTTACCGATCTTTCTGGAAGTGATTTTGTTGAGCGTGAGCTAGCTCTTATCAAAGTTACGGGTACAACTCAGAAAGAACGTGTTGAGATTATCAAGCTTGCAGAAAGCTACGCTGGACGGATTGTGAATGTTCAAGACGATGAACTATGTCTTGAAGTATCTGGAGAGTCCAACAGAATTGAGGACTTTATCAAGTTGGTAGAGTCATACGGAATTATTGAAATTGCACGTACAGGTCGTGTCGCTGTGTCGCGTACTGCTGGTGCTACAGAAGATTATTCTGACCTTTAGTACTTTTTGAATTATAGAGCTCAGCTTTCTCTTTTGAAGGCTGAGCTTTTTTTTGCTCTACATAATAATTTCTTTTGTTTGTATAGGATAAAACTGAATTATAGATTAAAATTGCTGACAGCATATTTTTGTGCCGGTTCTTTGTTATTTATCAATTCTACTTCAGCAAGCATGTAAATAAATTTGTGGGGTGAAATTGAATATAGATGTATACTCGGAGTTGAGTCGCAAATCTAACTTCCCAGGTTCGTTGGGGTTGTATATTGAATCTTCAGATACGTCTGTCTGTGTGAATTGTACACGTGCTGTTTTTGATCTACTTTGCCAGAGTCCTGATAATCTTCGTAAATATATGCTTCTTTGAAGTATATGCCCTTTGAATCTAACTGCTGATCTTGGTCTTTCTGATTATATTAAAGAAAGTAAGAATGATTTGCAGATTTTGGCTCCAGCACCATTTAACGACTGGTTGAAAGCTCTATTGGTTGAGAATGACTATTCGAGCAAGGAACTTGAAAATAGGATTATTGATGGCTACAGCTTGTCTGAAAATGAAGTGATCATTGACACTCCTGAAATCAGTGTTTTATCTCTCGCATCGAGTTCCTGTTTTTTTGAGTACGCTTATCAGCTGTGCATTTCTGATTCTCCAATGAAAATTTATTTTGCCGACCTATGCGATATATCCTGCGACTTCCCTGATGAATTAAAAAATGCAGACATAATTATTTTAAATACAGTTCGTTATCCTTCTATTTCTCCTGGAAACACAGTTTCTCCGGCTGAATTAAATGATAAGGTCAGAGAAATACTTAAAGAGAATGGAGTGCGATCTGTCTTTTTGCCGACAGAAGATGGTATCAAATTGTTAATGCCGCCTAAACAAAATCAAAAAGATCAAAAAGATCAAATTATTAAATCAGAAAAGTATTCTTTCAGTCTCGGTGGTGTTGAAATAAGTATTGTTCACGAAAAAGATTATTTTGTTCACGAAAAATACTGTTCTCCGCTAGTTCTGGAGTCAGAGGCAAAAGGGGCACGCCTACTATTAGGACTCAACGAATCGACATCTCTTCAACAACATTCTGATAATGGATCTGACCTTGATTTTAGTGCGGTTGTTTTACCTCGCTACAGT
>JAUVCU010000164.1 GCA_030590715.1 Lentisphaeria bacterium | reverse complement strand
CTTCGAAATTGATTTAATTTCTTTCAATTGCTTTAACTGCTGGCACGCTTTTTCGATCTCATCCGAGACTTCTTCCTCAACCTCAGCTGGACTTGCACCCGGGTATTGAGTAATGATCAGAGCATCTTTGATGGTGAATTCCGGGTCTTCAAGTTTGCCCAGACTGTTGTATGCCTTATATCCGCCAACGATAAACAGAAAGGTGAATACAAGGGTGATCAGCTTCCGCTTGATCGCATATTCTGCAATTCCCATTGTGACCTCCTATTTTTTAACCAGTGGTTTTACCAACATGTTCTCGAATGCATAATGAACTCCCGATGCAATAATCTTTTCTCCCGGCTCCAATCCTATCGTAATTCCCATACCTTCCTGAGTGATTTCACCAACTGTTACAGAACGCTTTGAAAGACGTGATGCTTCTGTTACACTCCATACACACTGCATCCCGTTTTCATCATTAAATACAGCATTTGTCGGGACAGTAATAGTTGCAGAACTTCCGTAAAGGCCAGATGTATGAATAACGTTGCAGGTCATGCCTGATTTAATTTCGACATCATCCGGTGCATCCATTGTCACTGTAACAGAATACGTATTCGTTGTCGGGTCAGCTTCAGTCGTCATTTCTTTCACAACTACATCGAACAATCTTCCCGGAAGTGATGTAAACTCGGCTTTGATACCCGCTTTTTCTGCTACAGATCCTCTTTTAAATACCATAAGATGTTCCGGCACTTCAACTTTAATGTCTATTTTCGATAAATCCTGCAATAATAATATTTGCTGTTTTGCTCCTACGTCCTCAAAATTCTCAACATACGTTTCCGCGATCACTCCGTCGAATGGAGCTGTCAGCATTGTATCTTTAACCGCATCTTCCGCCGCTTTCTGCTGAGCTTCCAGACTGGTAAGACTTGCCGTTAATGAATCAAATGCTCCTTTCGCCTTGTCATAAACCGCTCTTGAAGTCGCATTTCCTTTAAGCAGAATATCCTGCCGCTCAAGTTCTTTTTCGGCTGTATCCAACTCTGCTTTTAATTGAGTTATAGATGCACTCGCCTGACTCAGCTTAGTCTCAAAATCCCGTGGGTCTATCTGTGCTAACAACTGCCCTGTTTTTACTCTCTGCCCTCCTTTTACCGGAAGCTTAAGCAGAGGACCGGAAATCCTGAATGAGAGCTTCGCTGATTCCGTGGCATAAGCTTGCCCCGGATATGTACGTGTCGCAGTCGCAGCTCCTTTTGTTACAGTAATTATTTTGGCGGGGCGGGCGACTTCTGCCTTTTCCTGAACCTCTTCGGAACAGCCGGAACATAGAATTGCCAAAAGGAATGGTGCTATTGCGCTCTTGATTAACTGCATCCTTAAATCTCCTTGATCTGTTGATCTGTTATTTTAAAGATTTTGTAACCTGATACATAATCAAAACTCTACCAAAAAAAATAATACTTAGCAACATAGATTTAGCTTACCTGTATATAGATTCCTAATTTTTTCTCTACTGCATACACAAAGCAAAGAGAGGCCACTGAGTAGTTGCCAAACAAGAATACTTACAGATATAATAGGACTGAACTAATCATAAACTATGGGATACTACACAATGATTATCCGAAAACACATTTCGAAGGTTCTGGAAGAACTGAGCGATCTACAAAGATCACTTCAAAAGATCTCAGACGTCATGCCGGACCGTCATTTTATCGTGGATAAAACAGGGGGGATTATTGCCCGTTTCGGCAACTCAAAAGCAGAAGGTTTTTACCAGACAGATGACCCGTCCGGCAGCCACATCTCCGATTTATGCTCTCCTGAACTTGCTCAGATCTTGATAAAAGGCGTAGAAGAAGCGGTTAATCAAGATAAATGCATAACACTTGAATACTCCGTAAGTCCTGATGATATCAAACCACCACAGCCCATCGCTTCAACATTAGAAGGAGAACAATGGTTTGAAGTAAAACTGGTTCCACTCAAAGAATCTGTTTCCGATAGACCGTTGGTTGTTTGCTCAGCACGAAATATTACGGAAAGAAAGCTGTTGGAGCTTGAGCTTAAAATGATGGCTGTTACCGATCCGATGACAAAGTTATTCAACCGAAGACACATGATGGAGCAACTTGAAAAATCATTCGACATTTTCACCAGATATGCAACGCCGGGGACAATTCTCAGCCTGGATATAGACTTCTTTAAACACATAAATGATACATATGGACATGATATTGGAGATGCCGTGCTTATACAATTCTCATCATTCCTGCAGTCTGAGCTGAGAGAAGTTGATGTGATAAGCCGGTTTGGCGGAGAAGAATTTATTATTCTGATGCCGAATATTACTGCAGAAGATTCAACTCCTGCGGTAGAGAGACTGATTAAAAACACGCGTCTGCTTCATGTAATCAAAGGTGATATTACGGTCGATTTCACTATCTCAGGAGGACTTACAGAAATAAAAAAGGACGATAAAAACATAGAAGAGACATTAAAGCGGGCCGACACTGCTCTTTACCAATCTAAAGAAAGCGGTCGCGACAAATTTACGATGACCATATAATCCCCGCTGGAGCTTGTGTTTTAAATGAAGATTAAATCATTCCCGCTTCACATTCATATAAACGCTATGGCAACTATTCTTATTCTTATCTGTGGTGGGATAATAGGATCTGCCAGTTACTTCAGCACAAGCAAAGCGGTAAGAGATTCAAATATCAAAATATTTGAATCAATAGCACTAACAACAAACAGCATGATAACATCAAGACGGGAAAGAGCCAGAACAACACTGAGCCTGATAAGCAAATCAATTCTCGATTATGATTCATTAACAACTGAAAACAGCTTGGCTCAGGAAAGGCTTTGGGAAGTGCTGAAGAAAATGAGGTCCGTTGAATCTGCATTTGTCGGATACGACGATGGAAGCTTTTTCATCCTGAGAAGACACACTTCAAATGAACTCTCAAATCTCAAACCGCCTATTAAAACAGCATTTATTATCACAAAAATAGACAGAAGGAAGAGCAAGATAGCAACCCATATTTATTACGACTCAGAAAGAAAGATGATATCAACACAAGAAGACTTAAACTACAACTACGATCCACGGACAAGACCATGGTACAAAAAAGCATATAGTTCGAAAGACCCCGTTGCTACAGAAATGTATCAGTTTTATAGATCGAAGCAGCTTGGAGTCTCGATAGTAATTCACTCCGAACGCCAAAAGCTCACTCTGGGAGTAGATGTTTCATTTTCAAAAATCCAGGAACTGCTTGAACAGCAGAAAATCACCGATAATTCAATTCTTGCACTTATTGATAAATCACAAAATATAATTGCAGACAGTGCGTTATCAGAAGAATACATTGCGCTATTAAATAAAGCTTCCATCACCTCCAAAACGGAGAAAAAGCTTAATGAACTTGAACACTCAAACCGGAAATGGTTTACCGCATCCCGAACGTTAACCAATAAAAGTTCCTATAAACTTCTGCTAGTTGTGCCGCAGGACGAATTACTCAACAGCGTATATGAAGCAAGAAACAAAGCTGCCCTGCTCACCCTTGTCATAGTCATCTTACTTCAGCCTCTTGCCTGGTTTTCTTCCAGACGAATTTCCAAACCTCTTCAAATCCTGGCAAAAGAGATGGTGGTTGTTAGAAACTTCAACTTCGATTCCCATGCTGCAATCAACTCTACGGTCAGGGAAATAACAGACCTGTCGGACAATTTCCTGCAGATGAAACAGACCATACAAAAGTTCCAGACACTTTCCCGTGAGATTATAGGTAATCAACCATTTGATAAGCTGTTGAGCAAAATAATACTAGAAACAGTAGAACTTGCAGATGCCTATGCCGGAAGAATATATTTAACAAAAAACAAAAATATTATGGAGCCGTCATCTATATTTGCTACAGGTTTCTCTGATGAGAATAAAGACAGGCTTTTTTCTCAGTTGGAAACTGCGGAGCTTATAAATTGCCAAAAAGAAAAACCTGTTACATTTGAGCCAATCACGACCAGTCACTGTTCTACGGATATATATCAACTGATTAATCAAAATGACGAGTGTGAGCCATACATACTAAATGTGACACTACACAATCGGGTCGGTAAAGAGATAGGAGCTCTTGTCCTGATCGTAGATCATAAAGTAATCGGAGTAGACAACAATCATACAATCGCCTTCTTAAGTGCCATTGCCAGTTTCGCAGCTCTTGCAATTGAAGGCCAGATATTACTTGAACAGCAAAAGAACCTCCTGGAAAGCTTCATTCAGATAATTGCAGGAGCTATTGATGCTAAATCACCATACACAGGCGGGCATTGCCAGCGAGTCCCGATTCTAACCCGGATGCTGGTAAAAGCAGCATGTGAAAGCCCGGCAACTCCTTTCAAGGATTTCAACCTGAATGAGAATCAATGGGAAGAACTTCATATTGCGGCATGGCTCCACGATTGCGGAAAAATAACGACTCCGGAGTACATCGTTGACAAAGCGACAAAACTGGAAAATATCTATAACAGAATACATGAAGTTCGAATGCGGTTCGAAGTGTTAAAAAGGGATGCTGATATTCAATACTGGCAAGGCATTGCGGCCGAAAAAGACAAAACAGAACTGGAATCAGCAAAAGATGAGACAAAGAAAACACTAGATGCGGAGTTTGAGTTTGTCGCAAACTGCAATCTGGGCGGAGAACAATTGGATGAAAACCTGATTCAAAGACTCAATAGGATTTCTAAAAGGACTTGGTTGCGGACAATTGACGACTCCCTGGGCATCTCCTGTGAAGAAACATCACATAAACCAACAGTAAAACCAGAACTACCAGTAATAGAACAACT
>JAUVCU010000270.1 GCA_030590715.1 Lentisphaeria bacterium | reverse complement strand
CCGTTCTCATCTTTGTCGACGGCAATCGCAGTTCCGTTTGAGAATCCTTCGAAAAGCTCTGTAAGCTTAGCTGAATCCTTGTTGAAGTGGTAGTAGCACCAACGCTCGAAGTTACTTGCAACCTGGATGTCCATTGACGGGCTGATTGTTTCGTTTACATCTCCCATTTCGTATTTGCCAGTATTGAAGAAACGGTTAAGAATATCGTTCTCATTTGTCGCAAGGATAAGCTTCTGGATAGGAGCTCCCATCATGTATGCGATGTATCCGGCGAAGATATCTCCAAAGTTACCAGTAGGAATAGAGAACTGAACTTTTTCAGCACCAGTCTGCTCCTGAACGCGGAAAGCACCGTAGAAGTAGTAAACGATCTGTCCAAGGATACGACACCAGTTCACAGAGTTAACAGCTCCAAGGCAGTGCTCTGATTTGAAATCAAGGTCAGCAAAAGTGTCTTTAAGGATACGTTGAGCATCGTCAAAGCTACCTTCGATTGCGATGTTGTAAACGTTGTCGTCAAGAACTGACGTCATCTGTTTTTCCTGAACCGGGCTAACGCGCTGGTGAGGGTGCATTACGAAAATATTGATCATTTCTTTACCGCGAACACCATAGATCGCAGCACTTCCTGTATCACCACTTGTCGCTCCAAGGATATTCAGGTGTCCGCCGTCGCGCTCAAGGATGTATTCGAACATGTTTCCAAGGAACTGAAGAGCAACATCTTTAAATGCCAGAGTAGGACCGTGGAAAAGCTCAAGGATATATTTATCGCCGACTTTAACAACTGGAGTTACTTCTTCCAGGTCAAACGTTGAATAACTGTCGTTTACCAGCTTTTTCAGGTCTTCGGCAGGAACATCAGTAGCGAAAAGACTCATGATCTCAAAAGCAAGATCTTTATAAGAAAGTGATTTCCACGCTTCAAGTTTGTCCTGGATCTGTGGAATCTGTTGAGGAACAAGTAGTCCTTTATCAGGAGCGAGTCCCATCATAACTGCTTCTGTAAACAGAATCGGATCAGTTTTTCCTCGTGTGCTTATATACTTCATATGTTATATCTCCATTTTGTGTTTTCTAAATTGATTTAGCGTTTGGCAATCCTGTATATGCAGAATATTCCGCCGAGCTGATAAAGGACATTTGGTATCCACATAAGCAACTGCGGCCTAAGCTCCGGTTTTGTATCCATCGAGTTGAAAATCATTATACAAGCGAGGAAAAGTCCTGCCAGGCCAACGCTGATAAGTAAGTTTAAAGATGTTTCTTTTCGTGATGTTCTGACGGCTAGTGGAAGGCCAATAAGCAGAAAGGCGATCGGAGAAATTCCCAGAGCAAGCCTTTTGTGAAGTTCAACTTCGAGTTTTGTAGTATCAAGACCTACTTTGTTATCCAGAATAGCTCTACCGAAAAGTTCACGGGAAGTCATGTAGCTTTCGCGCTTTCTCAGGCGCTTCCTGTTTTCCTCCTCTCCGTATGAGATAGGGTGTGTCCAGGTTTCGCTGTACCAGCGCATTGGTCGCTTGGAGCCTTCATCGTACTTCACGAATGTAACCTGTTTAAGAGTCAGGACGATTCTTTCCTTAGCCTTATCAATGGTAAGCGTTCCACCTTGAGCATGAATATCCTGCTCAAGTTTTGAACCGTCTTTGCTCATTACGTAGATCTGAACGTCTTCCAGATTGTTTTTCTTGTCCATATCACCGATTGTAATACGCATATTATCGACCGGAAGCTCTACTCCCGGTTGGAACATAGCGGCTGGATTTGTCGTGGCGATCGACCGGCCGACACTTCTGGCATTACCTTGGCCGACCGGAGCGATTTCCAACTGAAGCCATAGACATAAAAGGGAAAGTAAAAACACGATACAAATTATAGGGGACATGATCTGCATGATAGAAACTCCGCATGCGCGCATTGCTGTTATTTCATTATCGGCAGACATTTTCCCGAATACGAGCATTACCGCGACAAGAACAGCCCATGGAATTCCCAGGGTAAGGATCATTGGAGTTACATATAAAAGGAACATTCCTGCGTCGGCTGCAGATACGCCATCAGCCATTAGTTTGAATACTTTGATCATATTCACTCCCATTAATCCGAAAGTAAGTATTCCCAATGACATCAAAAGAGTAGCAAGAAATTCTCTTGTTACATAAAAGTTTAGTGTTTTCATCTGTGGTATAACCTGTTGTTATCTATTTTAGGGGCATAATTTAGCAGATTATGTAAAAAATGCATCAGTGCTATATACCACAATTTTGGATAGTTATAACTTTCGGGGAAGATTAAAACGGTTATTGATCAGTTATTGCTAAAAAAACAATAGAACGAAGCTGGAGTATAGTCTGACTCAGGCTTTTATGAGAGAGATCACAAATGTTACATTATCTTCATTTTCGAATTCAGCTGTTATCGAACATTTATTGAGTTCCAAAAGTTGTTTGCATACAGAAAATGAAAGGCCGGTTCCGACATTGACGATCGGAAGTGAAAACGGTTCGAAAACTGCATCTCTCAATTCCGGATCTATATGCAGACCTTCAATACGTACAGTACAGAGGAGTGCATTTTCCTGCGGCGATGCCTGAGTCGAAATGATACAGGAGGCTTGACTATCTGTTAAAGCTTCAACTTCGGTCAGGATTAGTTGGAATACTTCAACGATGTGTGATTCGTCGACCAGTGCTTTGTCCCCCGTAATAACGGCATTTTGCACATTACTCGCAAAATCATTTTTGAACTCAGTATCGCAGATAACTTTTTCCACCATTGAATGCATATCAGTTGAAGAAGCTTCCGGTATTCCACCTTTAACTTCATTACTTCTATCCGCTAGTAACAGAAACTGTTTCACCATGTTCTGCATTCGGGTGAGGTTAGTTAAAATGTCATCTATTGCGTCCTGTGATACTACATCAAGTGTATTTTTAGTTATCATTTTTATGAGCATTGTATTGCCGGAGGCGGCTCCAAGCATATTGTTGAAGTTATGAGAAATACCAGCCGCAATATTCGCGATAGATTCACTTCGTTTACCTTCCATCGCTTCTTTTACCAGTCTCTCTTTTTCTGCGATTGATCTTCTGTAAACAATATTTGTGTGAACCCGGGCAATGAGTTCTTTGTGATTGAAAGGCTTTGTGACAAAATCCACAGCTCCTGCATCAAAAGCTTTAAGCTTATCGCGAACTGCATCAAGGGCTGTTATGAAAATGACAGGAATGTCTTTGGTTTGAGGATCTGCTTTTAGGTTTTCTGTCGCGGTAAACCCGTCGATTCCAGGCATCATTACATCCATCAGAATTAATTCAGGGGATTCTGCTTTGGCTTTTTCTTGACCTTGCGTGGCATTGATCGCGGAGATAACTTCGTAACTAATATTTTTGAATGCATTTTCGACAAAGCATCGATTAAGAGGGGAGTCGTCAATAATAAGTATTTTGGCGGGGGGATCTAATACTTCATTTGCCGTACTGTGAGTCATCAAAAAGTGGCCTGTTCTAGTGTTCTTCTTTAACCACAAATTTTAATATAATAATGAGCTGAATGCAATATAAACAGAAAGAGGCATCCATAAAGGATACCCTTTGTTGAACAGGATTATCTATTTTCGATAACCTTTTG
>JAUVCU010000350.1 GCA_030590715.1 Lentisphaeria bacterium | reverse complement strand
TTAATAAAAATTAACCGACTTTTTAACACATCAAATACTATTATATCAATTACTTACATAATAGTTCCAAAACAGCCTTTTGAACGTGTAGCCTATTTTCTGCCTGGTCGAAGACGACAGACTGGTGAGACTCAAGTACATCGTGGGTGATTTCTTCGCCGCGATGAGCAGGAAGGCAGTGAAGGATTTTAGCGTCAGGAGCAGCAACGCTCATAAGCTCAGCATTAACCTGATAAGGAACAAGCGTTTCAAGACGCGCTTTTGATTCCTCTTCAAACCCCATGCTCACGAATACATCAGTATACACAAAATCAGCGCCTTTCGCCGCTTCAGCAGGATCTTCATACCACGTAGCTGTTCCAGATCCGTTTTCAGCATTAAGGATCTCGTCGCTTGGTTTGAATTCTTTCGGAGCTCCGATGCGAACATCCATTCCGGCTAGTTTACCACCAAGAATGATCGAGTTAGACATATTGCTTGCTCCGTCACCCATAAATGCGATACTTTTCCCTTCCAGCTGACCACCAGTCAATTCGTAAATTGTGAAAAGGTCAGCAAGGACCTGACATGGGTGATAATCATCTGTAAGAGCATTGATCACCGGAATGCTGGCATTTGCAGCAAGACCTTCAACATCAGAGTGCTTGAACGTTCTGATAACAATTGCGTGAAGGTAACGGCTAAGTACACGTGCTGTATCTTCGATAGTCTCTCCACGCCCGATCTGAGTTTTGCTCTGATCAAGAATCAGCGGGTTACCACCAAGCTCGTGGATTCCAACTTCAAACGACACGCGCGTACGAGTTGATGATTTAGCGAAGATAACACCAACGCTTTTACCAGCCAGCGACTTTGAGCATTGACGGTCGTTTTTGAGCTTGCTCGTAAGCTCAAGTATTTCTTTAAGATCTTCCTTCGTAATATCCTGAAGAGTCAAAAGGTCCTTTTTCATGATCTATTCCTTTTGTTAAATATTTACGGCCAATTTTGCCGATTTTATATGTTTATTAAATTATTTCTAAATTTCAGCAAGAGCATTATCGATCAACTCTACAGCAGTATCAATCTGGTCTTGAGTAACATTAAGCGGCGGTAACAGGCGAAGAACAGTTTCTCCAGCAGTCAATGCAAGCATTCCGGCCTCTTTAAGAGGTCCGACAAGCACACCGGCAGGTTGATCAAGAACAACACCAATCATCAAGCCAAGCCCACGCACTTCCTGAACACAATCGTATTTTTCTACAAAAGCCGAAAGCTTTTCCGTAAGGTACGCGCCCATCTTTTTTGTATTATCAAGAAGATTTTCTTCAACAATAGTGTCGATCACGGCACAAGCGGCAGCACTGGCTAGAGGAGTTCCTCCGAATGTGCTGGCATGCATTCCAACGGTCAAAGTTTTCTCGTATTCACGCTTAACAATAAACGCTCCCATCGGGTATCCATTTGCAATAGCTTTTGCAAGAGAAACAGCGTCCGGCTCAACACCATAATTCTGATATGCGAAGAATGTTCCAGTACGACCGATTCCACATTGAACTTCATCAAACAAAAGAAGGCATCCAGCTTCATCACAAAGTTCGCGGACTTGTTTCAAATATTCAGCATCAGCGGGCATTACACCACCTTCACCTTGAACAGGTTCCATCATAACAGCAGCTGTTTTATCATTGATCAAAGCTTTCAGGCTTTCGATATCATTATAATCGGCAAATTTGAAACCTGGCATATCCGGAGAGAAACCAACACGGTATTGGCTACGTCCTGTAGCTGCAAGAGCCGCAAGAGTTCGACCATGGAACGAAGCGTTCATCGCCACAATTTCATTTTTACCTTTATCAGATCCCCATTTACGGGCAAATTTGATCATTCCTTCATTAGCTTCTGCACCGCTGTTAGCGAAGAAAGCAACTCCATCAAATCCCTGCTTAACCAGTTTCTCTGCCAGCTGCGGCTGCTGTTCGTTCATATAAAGGTTTGAAACGTGAACAAGTTTTTCAGATTGTTCCTGTATAGCTTTTGTTACATTCGGGTGGCAGTGTCCCAGGTTGCATACGCTGATACCTGTCACAAAATCGAGAAACTTGTTCCCTTCATCGTCCCAAAGGTACGACCCTTCACCTTTAACAAAAAGCATATTCGGAGCATATGTAGGCATAACATATTTAGCCTGAAGCCCGGAAATCTTATCATAAAGTTCTGTATTCATAATCGAGTATGTTCCTTACGTTTATCACATCACTCTCAAGAAATGTCAAAGTTTATCGAGAGTTTACCCTGTATTTACAATCAAAATGTCCTAAAACAAAACAAGGTCATCATAGCTGTTATGATGACCGTATAGCAATAAAATAAAAAGGCTTAGGGAAGGCTTTTGGTCCTTCAAAAAGCTTTAACAATTTGTACTTATATTTAATGGTAAACATTTTACATTTACTGCAGTCATTTTCAATTGACTATAATAATAATGCCTTGAAAAATATATCAAATAAGTGAACAGGTGATGTAGGATATCTAATTATTTTCTAACATTTTGTACCAGTCAATTAGATTTCGGGTCGGAAGCCATTGAAAATGGGAACTCTTTTCTACATGAAAAAGTGTTGGGAAATAAAAAGCAATATGAGAAAACAGTGTGCTTACACTGCAGGAGC
>JAUVCU010000090.1 GCA_030590715.1 Lentisphaeria bacterium | reverse complement strand
TCGCCGAGTTCGCTCACTTAACAGACCTTTGATTGAGTCGTATTTTACTCTGATTTTATCTACTTCATTCATAGCAAATGATATAGCATAAAGCTTATTTAATTCACCATAAAGAGATCGATTATTTATTGACAATTACTTAGTAAACTATTTTTTATTCTGCGTCCAGTTAGTTGTTGTTTTTGTGTAAGCTACTTAAATATAACTAACTGTGACGCTTTTCCTTTCTGAATAATTGTGTTTTTTGTGACTTTTGAGGCTAAAAAATACTTTTCGAACAAGCTCTTACTAGTAAAAGAGCTTAGACGTTTTCGGAAGTGAAGTGAGTTGATCAATCTCCCTCTTTGACACCGATGTGTACAAGAGGGACAATGCGATAACGGTAGCTATAGTTTCTATCTGTTAACAGATAGGATTTCAAAGGCCCAGTCTTCCAGCTATCAACTCCACCAACACCCATTTGAGCATGATCTATATTAAGATGAACAAACTCAGATCGATGCATTTTAAACGAATAATCCGACGTCTCCATGGTATACTTATCATAGTTTTTAGCTCCGACACTAAGAGGTGATGATTCAGCAACAAAACGTAAGCCGTTACCTTGATCATCAGTAAGAGAAACCCAGCGAACATCAGTTTTATTACCGTTTTCCTGTGGTCGCGAGTATTCAACCCACTGATCATCTACAGTTCCAGAATAAAGTCCGATCCGCTCAAATTTTCGATCCGCATAGGTTGCCCATGGGCCGCGCCCGTACCAGGCTATATTCTGCATCTCTTTAGGAAGCTGAAACTCCATTCCTATGCGGTGAGGAATAGCAAGCTTCTTGTACTTTTGTATTTCCGGAATCAGTGAGGTTTCATCTAGTGGAACATCAGATAAGGATGCTGTTTTTGAGATAGGTTTTCTCATATATTGTTCTCTCTTCTGCAATTCCGGTAAATAAAAATCAGCAGAAACAACAACTTCTCCGTCACCGAAAATAGTATAATTCATAGATGCCACAGCATTAACATTTACCAGGTCAAGATCGACGTCAACAGTTACTGATCCATTGCTGTTTTCTGTTACTTTAAAAGAACTGATTTTATTTTTGTGTAGAGCCCACTTCCATTTCGGAGCCATCTTGTAACTTTTGACAAGCCCTTTTTCGTTATCTAATTCTACACGCCAAAAATCCAGTGCGGCAGGCTTATTTATTAAGACTTTCCCTTTGTATTCATACTTCTCTATAAAACCACTTTTCTTGCTGATCTGAACAAGCAGATTTTGTGCTCCAGTCAAAATAACCATTTCTGGTTTATCCTTAAGCTGTAGTGGTTGAAGTGTAGGTTTTACTGCACTCGGCGTTGTCTTGCTCAAATGAGTCATAGGAAACTGTTCGAATGCAAGTTCATGTCCTGCCTTCACAAGAGGGCTGTAAGTTGCTTTCGCATGAAAAGTCAGGTTTATGAAAAACTCATCCCCATCCTCTGATGTAATTGCCGGTAAACCAATGAAAAACGCCTTTTTCTCTGATGGCTCAACGTCGAGCTCGTCAATCGCACCAATTGCGATTTGCCGGCCATTTTTAAAAATGGCCCACTTTCCATCGACAACTTCTTGAAGGTTCGAAAAATCATAACGATTCTCTATTATAAAATGCCCCTGTGTGGCATCAATTACATTGACAACGACATTGTGATGAATGTATTTAACAGCCTTTAGACCAGGGCGTTCTGTCCAATCTGAACCTATCAGCCCATTCATGCAAAAGTTTCCTGAGTGCGGGTAATTGTGCTTTTCCCAGCCCCCGTAAGCAAAAGCGTGATCTTTGACAGGACCAATACCGATATTCTTTTTGAATTGGTCAGGAATTGGTTTACTCATTCCCTGATCCATCCAGTCCCAGACAAAGGCACCAGCATGAGTTGGAGTGTCGTAAATAACATCCCAATATTCTTTCAGGTTTCCATTGCTGTTACCCATTGCATGTGAGTATTCACACAAAATTGAAGTCTTCTCAACACCAGTCAAATGTTTATCTGTTGCACTCGTCCAGTTCGGAGCTGAGTACATTTTAGAGTGGAAATCACTGGCAGGTAGTCCAGGACGCTGTTCTCCTTGATAATGAACAGGTCGATAAGGATAATTATTTTTTAGAAAAGCGTACGTAGCGTCATGATTAGGGCCGATTCCTGCTTCATTTCCCAGTGACCATATAATAATAGATGCATGATTCTTGTCTCGGGCAGCCATTCGCTGAACACGATTAAGATGAGAAGCCTCCCACGCTGGATTGTTGGCAATCTGATTCCTTCCTTTTTCTACAAAACCGTAGGGAGTCCCGTATCCGTGCGTCTCTATATTTGCCTCATCCATAACCCAAATACCGTATTCATCACAAAGGTCATAAAACAGTGGAACATTAGGGTAATGAGAGGTTCGAATCGCATTTATATTATTTTCTTTGCAGAGTTTTATATCGCGAATAATTGATTCGCGGGTTACAACTTGTCCAAGCTCCGGATGTGTTTCGTGACGATTAATACCCTTAAGCTTTAAAGGTTTACCATTGACACGAAAAACCATATCTTTGATATCAACTTCACGGAAACCTATGCGCTGTGGAACTACTTCCAAAGTCTTCCCATTATTGTCTTTAGTCGTCACCAATAGCGTGTAAAGCGCTGGAGTCTCATTTGTCCACTTAGCTGGATTTCGTATCACTTGCTTGAATGAAAGTTGCGTGTCTGTTCTCTTATTTTCCTGATAGACTGTTTTGCCTTCAGGCGATAACAACTCTATGCTTACGTCACCATTTATCTTTCCTGCAAGTTCCAGATCAACAGACAGGACTGCGTTATTGTAGTCGTCATCCAAATCGGTCACGATACGTACGTCCCGTACATAAGTGGAAGAGCGGGCGTGTAGATACACATCACGAAAAATGCCGGAAAGGCGCCAGAAATCCTGATCTTCAAGATATGATCCGTCACACCAACGGTAAACCTCAACCGCAATAATATTTTTACCTTTTTTAAGGTACTTGCTGATATTAAATTCGGCAGGAGTCCGACTGCCTTGATTGTAGCCAACTTTATGACCATTAATCCAGAGGTAGAAAGCATCACCGACACCATCAAAAGTAATGAAGACATCTTTGTCTTTCCATTCTTGAGGTAAGTTGAATGTACGACGATATGAACCAACCGGATTATCATCTGCAGAGATATATGGCTCATTCTTTCCGAAAGGGTAGGTCGCATTTGAATACACAGCCGTTCCATGTCCCTGGATTTCCCAATTCGACGGAACAGGAATATTCCCCCATCTAGAGTCATTGAATTGCTCTTTGTAGAAGTCAAGAGGGCGATCCGCCGGTTTTGGTGCCCAGTTGAACTTCCACTCACCATTGAGCAACTGGAAGTTTGATGAGTTTTCTCGATTGAAAGATATGGCATCCTGTTGATTCGGGTATGCGACCATTGTTGTATGTGGCTTTTCGACATTGACTTGAATTACATCCAAATTCTGCCAGTCTTCAGTGGCCTTGGTGTGGACTGCAGTTCCTATTAACACGACTCCAACCAGTGCACTTGCAACTAGACCTCTTTTCATCGTTTTCTCCTTTTCTGTAGGTTTTCTTAGCTATTCTTTTATGTTAAAACAGAATCGCTCATTCCTGTTGTAACAGCAGGAGAACAACCAAATTAATTTAATCGCGTATAATAAGCCTTATCTGCTTCTCCAGTCCAGCCTGTCCTGAGTAAGATCATTGGAGTCACAAAAAACGACTCGAAATTCATTTGAATACATAGCGTGTCTTCAAAAAAAACTTCCAATCCCATTACCGGGATTGGAAGCTTAAGAGTCGTTATGTGTAACCTTATTTCTTGCGGAGGTTCTGCATCTCTTTATTAAGCTTTACTTTAATTTTCTGATACTCGGGAGAGTCCGCCAGGTTTTTTAACTCACGCGGATCATTATCGTGATCATAGAGTTCTTCCTGACCATCATTGTAACGAATATAACGCCAGCGTTTAGTGCGGTAAACCCAGTGCTGGTTATCGGGGTCAAAGTTCTCTCTTTTCAATTCATCAAAACGCTTACTATTATAGGCAAATATTGTCGTTAGAGCCCCATTAGGCCCTGCCCATTCTTCTGTTTTTGGATTCTTCAGGAATTGGCGAACTCTATGACCATCCAGAGGCAGGCCTTTTTTATTCTTAAAAGTATCGCCTTTTAGGTCACAGAGGTCGACAGGAGTCGGATAAAGGTCAATCAACGAAACCGGATGCTCGGCAACACCAGGAACGCGAACAACAAGAGGAATGCGTGTGCTTTCCTCCCAGGGAGAGTGCTTGAATAGATAATCTTTCTGTCCCATCTGCCATCCGTGGTCGCTCGTAAGCACAATAATGGTGTTGTCTTTAAATGGACTATTGTCTAAAGCATCAACAACTTGTCCAATACACTCATCGACGGCATTGACACAGGCCAGGTACGCCTGAGTAAACTCTTTTAATCCCTGCTCATTATCCGAATACGAATCTTTCAGGAATTTGAAATATTTAAATCCCTTTCAGTGTTGCACTTCTATATTGAATTTAGGTCTTTTTGAAATGGGTATCATCGCCGTCTCCAGCTGTGATCTTCGGGAACTTTATTTTATCTAAAGGAAATTTGTCAAAATACTTTTGCTGTACATGCATTGGTGTATGTGGGCGAATAAAGCCGACGCCAAGAAAGAAAGGTTTATCCGCTTTATCTTCCGCAAATTTTTTAATTCGATAGGCAGCCCAGTTCGCATTTTCCTGATCGGGAGTCAGCTTAGAATCTCCAGGCCCGAAGTATAAAATGGTGACGGTGCGGAATTAAAACAAACAGCTCTTACATACGCATTATAAAAGAGTTATAATGAATTAACAGAGTTGTTTTCTATTTGTTTTTATCATAATCGGAGGATTGGATTATGTCACGTCACGCAAGAGTAAAAGCCCACAGTCGTTCCCGTTATTACCACTGCATGAACCGCGTTGCAGGCGAAAAAGACTGGTTTCCCTTTGGCGACACAGAAAAAGAGTACTTTGCCTACCTTATAAAGAAGTTCACCAAATTGTACACGATAGAAGTTATCTCCTACTGCATAATGAGCAATCATTTCCACATAGTTCTCTGGGCACCCGGTCATCACCTCAGCGCGGAGGATACCTGTCGACGCTACAACCGTTTTTACAAAAAGAAATACGGTCTAACACCTGACATGGCGGAGGAATGTGAAAAAATTGCGGAGCGGATGCGGGATATAAGCAAATTTCTGTCGGAAATACAGCAGAATTTTACCAAGTGGTACAACCAAAAACACAACCGCCGCGGAACACTGTGGGGAGAACGCTTCAAAAGTGTGATTATCGAAAAGTCGTCGGCATTGTGGAACACCATCAAGTATATCGAGCTCAATCCGATCAGAGCGGGGATCGTCGACGATCCGGCTGACTATCGTTTTTCCAGCTGGGGAGCCTGGTCCGGAAGCGGAAAACATCCGTTTCCGGCACAGTTTCACAAACATATGCGGCGTTATCACGGGGAAATGGCAAAAGACTGGAAGATAGAGGAAATAGAAAAGCGGCTTCGGAAGGATATGTACTACACCATTGCAAAAGAGCAGGAGGATTTGAAAGCCATGGAATCTGTCCTCCAAACAGATGGGCGGATAGGCCTAGGATTAATGTTTCTACGACGATGCAATTATTACACCGACAGCCTAATTCTCGGCTCAAAACGCTTTATAGAGCACACGATGTGCGATATAGGAGCAAAGGCGGTCGTAAGCAGGCGGGAAGCACGTCATATATTCGATACAGTCAACTCATCTTCACAACAGACCATCTGCAGCTATCATCACTACTAGAAATAGAAATAATAGGTAAGAAGCGAAAGCATTGAGCATCTCATTGATTCTGCTTGTAGGGCCCTGCTCTACAGCTTAGAGCGTTGTCAGAGACAAATAATTAGGAACGAGCAATAAGTCTTCATACACTTGTTATAAAACCAGATTATAAACTTCTGGTTCTCCCTTAAATATTTCATCTTCAACTATTGTGCGTGAATATAATTTCATTCGTTCTTTAATGAGATAGACATACTAAAGAGATTCATTTTTGGCATGGCTCCCATAGAAAACCATGACAAAAATCATGAGTGTCTAAAACGACACAAAGCGAATTAAATTGCGAACAACCTATTTACATTCAAGCTTCTTAAGGTAAAGTGCTACCAAAACAGGATTATTATATTATGACAATAGATTTAGATAGAGAGAAACCAGAACTACTCGCACCGGCGGGAAGTCTGGAATGTGCAATCACCGCTTACGAATGCGGAGCAGACGCAGTATACGCAGGGTTGCAGCGTTTTAATGCACGCGCGAAAGGTGAAAACCTTACGATCGAAGATATGTCGAAGCTTTCAGCGTATTCGAAAAAATACGGCAAGAAGTTTTATGTGACAATGAATACGGTGATCAAAGAAGCAGAGATCACGGAAGTAGCCAAAGATCTGGC
>JAUVCU010000218.1 GCA_030590715.1 Lentisphaeria bacterium | reverse complement strand
ACGAAAAACGACATATATGTCCTTGGAAAGGCCATTGATCCGGGCTCGTGACTAAGTTTGCCCGAATGGGGTTGTTTTTTACATATAACAGTTTGCGGTGATAATGTTCGCGGTTCCTCATCTGTGTATCCCAACATCCCTTTTGGAATTTACCCTTGAGTTTAAGGGCGTGTTTACCTGCTTGCCGTTTCCAGAAAGATACCCATCCTGGTATTCGGACTGTATTATTGATTGAAGGGGTGCAAAATAAGTGTATATGATCTGGCATGATAAGGTAGTAACCGACTTTCCAACAGTCGGATTCTCTCCAAGATGCAATAAGGGCGGAGTGTATCTCTGGTGAATTAAGAATTTTCAGCCTGTTCGAAATGCAAATGGTTACCATCACTACTATAGGGCTGTTCCATTTTTTTATTGGGACTGGATGTGCTGGAGAATGTCGTTCATGATATTTTTCTTGGTCAGCCATTATATGGATACTTGCTCATTGTTTTTGATTATTTTAAATTATTTCTTTTTACAGGGCAAGTTTGTTCTGAAAGTTATACTAAATGTAAAATTGTACGTGCATGATGAATTATATAGCGAATGTTTTTTTTGGGGGGGCATAATTTTCCCGGACCCGGGGACCGCGTCCCTCCAAAGTGATATGTGAACAATTCATTTTGGATGAATAATCAGACGTGGAGGGCCGGCGTCCCGACGGCCGTTAAAATATGTACATTTGATTCTGATCTCCCGGGGCGGAGGTACGACGTTCCGGGAGCTGTTGTGGATGTAAAATGGTGATGAACAAAAAAAGAGGCCTGAATTAACAGGCCTCAAATAGGGATGAGATTCAGATTAGATCTGAACTGTTCCGATGATATCAGAAAGCTTTTCAATACCGCGCTCATCAAGGTATTCATTTATTCCGCGAATAACTTTCATTGGAGCCATTGGGTCTGCAAAGATTGCAGTACCGACAGCAATTGCGTCAGCACCAGCAAGGAAGAATTCGATTGCATCGTCTGCATTCATGATTCCACCCATTCCGATTATAGGAACATCGACAGCTTGTGCAACTTCGTATACCATACGGACTGCAACAGGTTTAATCGCAGGCCCACTAAGACCACCTGTTACGTTTGAAATCTTAGGCTTGCGTGTATTGATGTCGATAGCCATTGCCGTGATTGTGTTGATCAGAGAAACCATATCGCTTCCAGCATCTACAACTGATTTGGCAAATGCTCCAATATTTGAGACATTCGGGCTCAGTTTTGTGATAAGCGGAATTGTTGTAGCTTCACGTACTGCAGAAACCAGCTCTGCCGCAAGAACAGTATCGGTTCCAAAAGCGATTCCGCCTTCTTTTACATTTGGACATGATATGTTAATCTCAAGTGCGTGAACACCATCTTTATCTGCCTCAAGACGTCGTGCAACTTCTGCGTAATCTTCAATAGATTTACCCCAGATGTTTACGATGTTTGTTGAGTTCGCTTTTCTTAGGAACGGCAGGTACTCGTCTCCAGTAAGAAATTTATCGACACCCGGTCCCTGAAGACCGATTGCGTTTAGCATTCCGCTTGTAACTTCAGCTACACGTGGAGTTGCATTACCGTGTGATGCGAAAGGAGCTATTCCTTTTACGACTACTGCTCCTAGGTTTTCCAGAGGAAAGAAGTCAGCATATTCAAAACCATACCCGAATGTACCTGAAGCGGTCATTACCGGGTTCTTAAGTGTTAATTTACCAAGATTTGTTGTTAAATCAGCCATTTTAGCAAATTCCTATATTTGAAAGGTATTTAGCCTTTTATATTTTTTTATGAAGCTATTTGTTTAACCGTAGTAAACATCATTAGCGTTGAAAACAGGACCCTCTTTGCAGGTACGAGCATAACGCCAGCCGTCTTCGTTGTCCGCTTTTACTTTAACTACACAAGCAAAGCAAGCACCGATTCCACAACACATAAGTTCATCAAGACTTAGTTCCGTCTCGATCTCTTCTTTTGTCAGGATCATTCCCATAGCCATCAGCATTCCAGTTGGTCCGCATCCGTAAAAACGAAGTTTTTTGCCAGGGTTTTCGTCGATAACAGGTTTGATTAGTTCAGTAACAAGAGCTTTAATTCCACTCGAACCATCTTCAGTTGCTGTTCTTACGTCAAATCCGATCTTCTCGAATTCGTCAGTAAGGATAAGGTCAGTTTTAGATCGAGCTCCAAGAAGTAGTACACCTTTGTTTGCAGAACGGGAAGCTAGGATATAAGTAGCAGCAGATCCGTAACCTCCACCTACGATTACAGGGATTTCATCTTCTTTTGGCAGAGTGAAAGGTACACCAAGAGGTCCAAGTATGTCACACACTTCGCCAGCTTTAAGTTTTGATAAAGCTTCTGTTCCATTTCCAACGACTTTGTAAGCAATTGTAAGAACGCCGTCTTCTGTAACGTTACAGATACTGAACGGTCGTCTTAGTATTCTTTCTTTCAGTCCGGCAATCTGGATGTGTACAAACTGGCCCGGTTGCGTTTTTTTGCAGATTTCAGGAGTGTAAAACTCGATCTTGTAATAACTGTCCTGAAGGACTTCGTTACTCAATATTTCCCCTATTTTTGGCATCTGATAGGTTCTCTCTTTTTATTTTTTAATTAAGTTTAAATTTCTTTAATAATTTCGCGAGTACAATACTCGTTGATCAAAGAATATCAATAAATACCATGACCCTTTGCAATCTCATTTATTATGAAAATTCGGATTGTTATTACGTAAATGTAATTTTTTGTTTTGATATGAAAATTAAGGGGCAAAATAGCTTAGTTTTGTTGTTTTTAGTTTGGTTTGTTCTTGAATTGAATAAACTGCTTTGTATATGTAAACACCAATTTGTTAAACATACGAGACAGCGGTAATGAACAAGTCTTTGCAGGCGAAAATAGCAGTAGTTTTAACCTTTTTCTTATTGGGAAACACCCTGGTAGACTTGGGGAATAAAGCTCAGGATTACAGGCCAAATACCAGCAGCCTAATTTCCTGCTCGGCAGAAAGCGGGCAGAGGAATACCGAAGATTCTGGAGGAAAAAACTCCCATTCTATTTGGATCGAAGAGGAGGAAGAGCTCAGTTCCCGTAGAAATCTTTTGTCTCCTGTATTCTCGACATCTTTTCTTCAGAGAGATCAATCGCTCTTTCCTAGAGTTACTTCTTTAAATGAACTTGCTTTAAACAAAATAAATCTTTTTGTTTCACTTCAGAAATCCCTTCAGACAATATCCACAGTTGTGTTTACAACCTGACTGGATTCCTCCTTTAATTAAGAAAGACTTCTTCGGTCTTAATTTTTGTGTTTTGTGTCTTTGTTCAAACATAAATGTTCCAAAATAACCAATTGTAGATTAAGCTCTAATAACCTATCTATTAATTGTTTATGTGCTTAGGTTCTGCCATTTCGATGGGATCTACCTCTATAAACTTAAAATCTTGAAAATAACAAATCTGGGTTTAGAAATGAAATTAAGTAATTACATAACAAAAGATTCAGTGATGATGTCTGTTAAAGCTTCATCGAAAGATGAGCTTCTGAACATTATGGCTGACGAGATAGTCAAGCTGCCGAAGCTGCGTGACTGTGCCGCTGTAACTGATGAAATGGTCAAAAAGGGTATTTTTGACAGAGAGAAACAAAGTTCAACGGGACTTGGTGATGGTTATGCGTTCCCGCATGCAAGATTAGCTGGGTTGGATGATATCGTCGTTTTACTGGGAATTCTGGATGAGCCAGTAGAGTATGAATCATTCGATAAAAAGCCGGTTCAGATAGCGTGTATGATCATTGCCCCTGAGGAAAATCCTACACTTGCGCTGAAGGTAATGTCAGAGATTGTCCGTAGTCTCAATGAATCGAATTCTCTTAAGTTTTTACTTGAGTCGGGTCGTCCGGATATTGTAGCGGACTTCTTTAAAGAAAAAGAAACTCATGTTGAGGAGACAATTGTTGCCCGTGATATTATGAGGGCTCCTTTGGTTGAGGTAAAAGCTGATACTCCGCTTAAAGAAGTTACGCGCCTTATGTCTAAACACAGGTTGGGTGCGATTGTTATTACAGACAAGGAAAATAAAGTAGTTGGTGAAATCACCTGTGACATACTTTTTAATTACGGCATGCCGGACTTCTTCAAAAGTCTCA
>JAUVCU010000124.1 GCA_030590715.1 Lentisphaeria bacterium | reverse complement strand
AACAGGAGAACTGATATGTCACTCACCTTCAATCAACTTATGGAACGGTTTATTGCGGAGGATTCATCCGACCTTCACATATCTGCTGACAATCCTCCATATATCCGCAAACACGGAAAACTGATACCTATTGACGACCTGCCTGTGCTGAATGCTGATATGGTGGAAGCTCTCACTCTCGAAATGATCGGACGTGAAAAATTCGATCAGTTTATGGAAAACAATGAACTGGATATGGCAATTGATGCCTGTGGTGGACGACGCATTCGAGTAAATGTGTATATACAGCAAAAAACTATTGCATGGGCTTTGCGACTGTTACCAGCCGAGTTCCTACCACTAAATAAATTGGGGATCAATCCCGATATTTGCGATATGGTATGCAACCTCCATAAAGGATTAGTTCTGGTAACTGGCGCAACGGGGTCAGGTAAGTCAACGACTCTGGCAAGTATCATTGATAAAATCAATGATACACGTCACGAACATATCTTTACAATTGAAGATCCTATCGAATATAAGCACACTCCCAAAAAGAGTTTTATATCACAACGGGAAGTTGGAGATGACACCTCAAGTTTTAAGGAAGCACTGAAGCGCGTATTGCGTGAGGATCCGGATGTTGTTCTTATTGGTGAGATGCGCGATAAAGAAACCATGGAGGCCGCTCTGACTCTTGCTGAAACGGGGCATTTAACTTTCGGAACACTTCACACCTCCGAAGCCGTTCAAACGGTCACACGTATTATCGGAACATTTCCTCCTGAGCAGCAAAACCAGATCCGAACTCAACTGGCAGCATCCCTTAAAGTGGTTTTCAGCCAGCAACTCATTCCGTGGAAGGATGGTAACGGACGTTCATTAGCTTCTGAGATCATGGTGGCAACTCCTGCAGTTCAGTCGATGATTCGCGACAATAAGCTGCATCAATTGAATTCAGCTTTGCAAACGGGAAGCAGTCTAGGGATGACGACCATGAATCAATCCCTGCTGAAACTTTATCAGGAAGGGAAAATTTCAAAAGATATGGCGATATCGCGCAGTCTGGATAAAGAAGATATGGAAAGAAAACTAGGGAATTATTAACAATAAATAAGGAACAATACGATGAATAAACATTGGATAACGCTGGTCGCCGCACTGATGTTTTTAGGAGGAGCCCTGACATACCGCAATCTAGAACCGGCGAAAGATATGGAGCTTGACTCTCCAGTACAGATTGAAGCGGTGGTCAATAAGGAGATTGAGATCATTAATGCTTTGGCTACTAAACTTAAGCTGATCAATGAAGACCGCAATGTAGACAAGCATGGACAGGGTGTGATGAATATTATTTCAATATGGCTGGAAGTAAAACGGGCCAAAAATCAATTTACAGCTGATGAACAAGCTGCCGGAATGAACAACTGTAAGGTGGAGATACAAAAGGCTCTTAAACGCCTTAAAGAAGCAAGTGCCCCAATCGGTTTATATAAAGGCGGCAAGTCACTGATGGCTCAAATCGGTTCATCACTTAACGCCATAAAACCACCAGCTGCCAGTGCCGATAACCCAGATACCAATTAGGAAAGTATCATGAACATATCAGACTCAATAAAAGTAATCGTTTCTCTCTGTCTGCTGGCAATGGGAATCTGTTTCTATTTCTATGAACAGAACAGAAAAGCTACCCTTAAAAATAAACCTGAGGGATACTACATAGCTCATAAAGCTCGCGTTTCCGTAAGAACCATATTGGGTCAGGAACTCGCGGCGATTGACAGCATGGGACGCGTGATGAAACATGCCGTAGACGCCGGCAGTCTGGAACAGGAAATAAAGCAGCAAATAATTGACACCGCTGCTCAGTGGGCATACATCACCTTTAAAAAGAAACAGTTCTCCGATAAGGAGCTGATTGAAACTTATGCGACATTTGATGGAGCTCATCAAAAGCAGCTCGTACAGGTACACGAGCAACAGCGTAAAATGATGCAGATGAAAGGCGGGCCGGAACTACTTGCTCAGGCTAAAATAATTTTAAATAAAGCCAAAACCGCACCGTTCGAAAAAGGTCCGGGACATCATCATTAATAATTCTTAATTTTAAATGATGAATTTTAAATTAACTACGAAGAATTAACCTCTAACAATTAATCACAAAAACTATGACATTAAAAAATATGAAACCGGGACAAATAGGGATAATCGAAGGATTCAAAGACTGTTCATCCGACTATAAAAGGCGATTGATGACAATGGGACTTCTGGAGGGAACCAACATCTTATTTAAACGCACTGCGCCATTTGGTTGCCCTGTCATCATTGCAATCAACGGCTTCCAGTTAGCCCTGCGTAAAGCTGAAGCGAATGCTTTGAAAATAAAGGTGATATCATGACCAGACAAAAAAGACTTGCCATTGCAGGAAATCCTAACTGCGGTAAGACCGCACTGTTTAATACTCTGACGGGGGCTAATCAGCGCGTCGGTAACTGGCCTGGCGTAACAGTTGAACGAATCGAAGGAGAGTTTTACCACGATAATACCAACTACAATCTTGTTGACCTCCCCGGAGTATACTCCCTGTCAGGATCATCTGTTGACGAACAGGTCACATGCACCTTTTTAAAAGAAAATAAAGTTGACCTGATCATCAATATCGTTGATGCATCAAACCTCTATCGGAACCTGTTTCTGACAACACAACTTGTGGAAGCCGGCGTTCCAACTGTATTGGCTCTGAATATGATGGATGTGGCAGGAAAATGCGGAATTATAATTGACTGCACTGAACTGTCTGAAATGCTCGGCTGCATAGTTGTGCCGATGAGTGTAGTACTGAAACAGGGTGTGACTGAGCTTAAAGATGCGATTGCTAATGCGATTGCAAAAGGTGTTGTTCCTCATACATGTCCGTTGCCGGCGGAGCTAGACAATGTCATCGCGGAATTTGAAAATTGTGGAGATCCTCGTGCACGCTGGCACGCAATCCGTGCCATTGAAGATCCGTATTATACAATACCCGCAAAATATGCACCGTTGAAAAAGACTCTCGTAATTAAACGCAAGGAACTAACTGAACTTTTGAAGACTGAAATAGAGGAGTCTATAACTACTGCCCGTTACGATTTCATCTCTTCTATCTCGAAAAGTATTATCAAATCTGATGATAATAATAAGCGCGGATTCACCGAGCTGTTCGACTCGTTGCTAATGAACCGTTTTCTGGGTTTACCTTTATTCCTGTTGGTGATGTATCTGGTATTCACACTCACACTGAGTATAGGTGGGTCATTTATCGGGTTTGCTGGTCAAATTGCAGATACCATTTTCGTCGGCGGACTGCGAGAACTGCTTACCGGCTTTGGGATGGGTGAATTACTCATCAGCTTTTTTGCCGACGGTATAGGTGGTGGTATTCAGACTGTTGCCACCTTTATCCCCCCAATATTCATGCTGTTCATTGCTCTATCGTTTCTTGAAGATTCCGGCTATATGGTTCGTGCGGCTGTCGTGCTCGACAGGTTATTCAGAATGTTCGGAATGAGCGGTAAAGCATTTATTCCGATGATGGTCGGTTTCGGCTGCAATGTACCGGGTGTTATGTCAACACGCATTCTCGAAAACAGGGAAGAGCGTATAGTATCGGTTCTTATCAACCCGTTTATGAGTTGTGGCGGCCGGTTGCCCATTTTATCCCTGTTTATCTCCACCTTCTTCGTTAAACACGGCCCGCTCGTCATGTTTGGCATGTATCTGTTAGGCATTGTCGCCGCTGTGATTACTGGGTTCATGCTGCGCAAAACATTGCTTAAAGGTGAGGCTGTAGAATTTATGATGGAATTGCCAAAGTATCACATGCCGTCTGTATTCAGTGTTTTACTCCGTTCATGGCAGCGCATCAGGGACTTTGTTTTCAACGCCGGTAAAATTGTTCTGGTCATGGTGATACTTCTCAAAGCTCTCTCATTTATTGGAACTGACGGCTCTATCGTTCCTGATAACAGTGACAAATCGGTACTTTCATGTGTCGGTAAAACAATAACTCCGGCATTCAGGCCAATGGGTATTTTCGATGACAACTGGCCAGCCACAGTGGGTCTGTTTACCGGGATCTTTGCTAAAGAGGTCGTTGTAAGTACTCTAAATTCTCTCTATGCTGATATTGACCGCAAAAATCTTGCGGTGATGATTCCAGCAGATCAGCAGATTCAAGTGTCTCAATATCTGATGGGCGGTATGAGTTTTCTCGGGAAAGATGCTCAAGCTGACAACAAATTTGATTTTTGGGGAGGTATTGCAGGGGCATTTGCTTCTGTCCCGGGTGCACTGAAATCGTCATTGACAAATCTTGATCCGACAGGGATCTTCGGTACGGCATCTGAAGTCAACAGAAAAACCCCAAGTTTTGAACTGCTCGATCAAAACTCAATTGAGCTTAATTCGTTTGTGAAACGATTCGGTTCAAGTGCTGCAGCTCTGTCATATCTGATCTTTATCATGCTATATGTTCCATGTGTGGCAACTGTTGCGGCAATCTACCGCGAAGCTGGTAAAGCATGGGGAACGTTTTCCATATTTTATCAAACCATTTTCGCCTGGCTGGTTGCGACACTAGTATTTCAGATCGGAAATATATCAAATGCACCAGAACAGTCGATTCTATGGATATCACTATGCGTCATCATCTTTATATCCATTTATCTCGGACTACACTTCATGGCTGTAAAATCCAGTCGAACGATTCGAGAGGAGGAATTTTCTATCGATGAAGAGCCGGAGATGAATGCATGATTATTGACCACGGATTTCATTTTGAGGGTAATTCTGCTGGAACATATGAAGTGATAATTATTTTGTTGTTGTCTGCAGAGCTACAGCCCACCTCTGGGTAAATGTATGCTGAAAATGAAGTCTAAAATGTGAATAATAAGATATCATTCTTAATTGGAACATAGCCGAAATATTAATAACCAAGTAGTAAATGAATGTTATATTACTTGAATTCGCGTTATGAAATACCTGCCTAAGCAATATAAAGAGATCGATCAGGCACGGATTGCTTCTGCGGTCATGAGTATTACCTGAAATAATTCAGCAGAACTTGGCCCACGTATAACTGCAAGCGTATGTGTGGAAAATCCAAAGATGCTGACGGAATTGAAGCTGTTGCAGTCCTGGCCCGTGATGTGGTTCTGCCTGATAATAATTCTGTTCTGAAAATGTCTGCCGTTGCTACGCTTGGAGATATTGGGAACCAGGATGACATTGAGTTTCTTGAATCCCAGCTGAATTCTTCAGACGAAAACATGCGCAAAATTGCCCAGATGTCTTTAGATAAAATTGCCAATCACTAAATTCACGTATCTGGAGTTTTCCGCCTCCGGATACTTCCCTTTCGAAATGGAGAAATTAGATCATCTTCTCAGTGTCTTTTCTTGAGTTTACTCTTCTCATCAACGGTGTTGTTCATTTACTTGTTGTAGGCTTTGGATAAATCAGAATTAATATTTATGATCAGCCAAAGGGCTCAAGGAAGTACAGTCTACACGGCATCTCAAAGTTGTCGAACTGCAATTTAAGCGCCTTCAATAGGATTGTACTGATGCAATGTTTTGAAGGATGAATTTTGTATCTTGATAATTTGCAACTTTGTAATAGAATCTTTGATCGTTGCTGATATAGGTGAATCTTGAGAGAAAACAAACGGTACCATTTGGTACC
>JAUVCU010000181.1 GCA_030590715.1 Lentisphaeria bacterium | reverse complement strand
ATCCTGATCATCGATCTCTCCTTGCATTTTTACGCCGTTGTTCTATTGCCAATTTGACCAGTTGTTTATATTTTCCAGTTGCCAGTTCCTGTAGTAATTTTTCTGCTGAGGTGCCGGGAATAATGTAGAAGCATATAAGATGCTCTCAAGTCAGCTTACGAAGCTTGTAGGGCGCAAAAGTTCCAGACTTGTCACGCTTCACAAACACTCAAAGCCTATTTTTGATGGTTATGGAGTCAAGCAGCAGGTAGAGAAAATTTATAACCGCGAAGTCAAGCTTCCGAGCGGCGGATATATCTGTATTGACGAGACCGAGGCTTTGATTGCTATTGATATCAACTCAGGCAAAAGCCGCAAGGGTAAAAATCAGTCAGAAACGACCCTTCTTACAAACATGGAAGCTTGTGATGAGATTGCCCGTCAGCTCCGCGTTCGAAATATAGGTGGCCTGGTTGTAATCGATTTTATCGATATGAAGTCTGCTAAAGATCGCGAAAAAGTTCTTCGTCACATGCGACGTCTAGTGAAAACTGACCGTGCTAAATCAAAGATTCTTCCGATAAGCAAGTTAGGGCTTATGGAAATGACACGTCAGCGTGAACATCAGAGCCTGCAGGATACTGTCTTTGATTCATGTCCTTACTGTAGTGGGCGTGGTAGAGTTAAATCGTCTTACAGTATGAGTGTTGAAATTCAGAGACGACTTCAGCATGTTTTGAAAAAGGGAAGTCGTGGAGTAAGTAAACCTGTACGGATCATTATGCACCCTACAATACTTAATCGCCTGAAAAATCACGATGCGGGGCTTTTTGAAGAGTTCGAGGAAAAGTACGGAAATAACCTGACATTCCGTGCCGATGAATCGATTCATATGGAGGATTTTATACTGGTCGATGCCGAAACCGGCAAAGAACTTTAGCCTTTTGTGCCCTCTATTTTTTTGAGGGCATTTTTTTTACTTATTTATCCGACCATGCTGCATTTTATACCCTGTTTTTTATTATAAATAACCTGTTGCTGGTTATTTAGAAACAATAATTGACTGGCATTTCATAATCACTTTTTTCCCTTTCTCTTTTACTATTCTGTAGTATATTCGCCACTGTAATTAATTTATAAACCTAGAGGTAGAAAATAATGTCAGTTGTACTAGATATAGCCAAGGAAGTTTTTGACATAGAGATAGAGGGACTGCAACAGGTAAGAGAGCAGCTAAACACAGAGTTTGAAGCACTTGTAGAAACGTGCATCAATTCACTTGATAAAGGTGGGAAGCTGGTGCTTTGCGGAGTCGGAAAGAGTGGACATATCGGGAAAAAACTAGCTGCTACACTTTCGAGTGTCGGTACTCCCGCGGTATTCATGCACCCTATTGAAGCGATGCACGGTGATCTTGGGATTCTACAGGAAAAAGATACGCTTCTTGCTTTAAGCTATAGCGGAGAAACAGATGAACTTCTTTCAATTTTCCCGGCGGCAAAAATGCTTGGAGTGGCAACAGTTGCAATGACCGGAGGAAAAGATTCTAGGCTGGCGGAACTTTGTGACATTGTGATTGAAATGGAAATTCATAAAGAAGCATGTCCTTTTAACCTTGTTCCGACAACAAGTACTACTGCGCTTCTTGCTCTTGGAGATGCTCTTGCTGTTGTGCTTCTTAAAGTTCGCGGGTTTACTCTAGAAAACTTCGGACGACTTCATCCGGCTGGGGCGATTGGTCGAGCTGTAACACTTCGCGTTAGTGATCTGATGCGTACAGATGAGCGACTTCCACTTATCAAAACAGGAACATGTGTAAAAGAGACTTTGATCAGCATGACTCAGGCACGATGTGGATCTGCGATTATCGTGGATAACGACAATAAACTTTTGGGTATCTTTACTGATGGTGACTTCCGCCGTCATGTTGAGAAAGACCTTACCATTCTCGAGAAAATAGTTGACAGCGTGATGACTGCAAACCCTGCGTCAATCAAACAGAATTGTCTGGCAGTGGAAATTCTTAAAATGCTTGAAGAAAACGCGATTAACGATGTCGTTGTGACTGATGAGAATGACGAAGTTGTAGGGCTTGTAGATATTCAGGACCTTCCTGGTATGAAACTTTTATAAGGCACACCTCAAAACAATTATTACAGGGCCTTCTTGTTTTAGCTCAAGGCCTTTTTAAATTAAATTATTAAAAATATGGTCGGATATTATGTCTAACAAACTAAAACTAGTAGGTCTTTTATCTGCAGTATTGCTTGCGTCCAGCAGCCAGGCTTCGAATGTCGAAGCAAATGCAGAGTTTATGAAAGGGATCGAGCTGTTCGAGAAAGAAGAGTACAGTGAAGCGGTTGAGCATTTTGAAGCGGCGGAAATTCAAGCCGAGGACGCCCTGCTTAAAGCGAACTCTATTAAAGCGGCCCGCAAATGTTATAAGCTTTCAAACCAACTGTATAAAGAATTCAAGAAAATTGAAGACCTTATTGGTGGCTTCCCAACACATATCGAATTTGATAAACATGTTAACCGTGAGTTTGAAATTGCCAACAGTTATTTTGACGGTTACAGAGAAGCATCAGGGCCTTTTGGTTGGATGAAAGGTGGTGATAGAACGATAGAACTATATGAAAAAGCGCTTAAGCATGGTCCGTTTTCTGTTCAGGCTCCAAATGCAAAGCTGAGACTATCTCGACTTTATATTGAAAATACAAATATCAAAAAAGCTATTGAACTGTTGGAGTCGCTTATTTCTGATCACCCTGGTACAGAAAGTGAAAAGTATGGTTTGCTTGAACTTGGTAATGCTCTACTTCAGCTTTCACGTAAAGGTGATGGAGACGGATCTTACGGGAAAAGAGCTGTTGAAGTCTTTGATAAGATACTTGAGAAATATTCAGATTCAGAACAGATAGAGTGGGTGATCGCTGCAAAAAAAGAGGTCCAGGAAAACTCTGCCAGAAGAATCAAGGGGCTGGCTGATTACTATTCACGTGTCGAAAGGCCGATGGCTTCTGAGATGTACATGAAGCAGGTAGTGACAGAATATCCTACGACTGAAGTTGCCGCTCAATGTGAAGAAGAACTGTCTTTGCCATCAGATGATGAAAAAGAAGTTAAAACAGCGCATGAGACTTTAAAGGAACTGGATAAAGAACTTAGCAGTCTCGTAAAAATAGATCGAATTGCAAATGATCCTCTTGTTGTAGAAGTTGCCCCTGAAAATAGTGATGGGAAATGGTTACTTCCAGTTATGCAGGTTGATCCTGAGGCAAAACCATTCTTGTCTGAAGAGGAAATTGCGCGTGAAAGAAAAATTCAGGCCGCTATCAAAGAAGCTAAAAGAAAAGAAGAAGAAAAAAGACTGTTACGTGAGCTGGTAGCTAAAATAAGCAAGAAACAGCGTGAATTATCAGAACTAGGTCTTTCCTCTAACGAACTTGATACAGAGATAACCGCTTTAGAGAAGCTGATTGTTGCACAGGTTTCTAATAGAAGAGTTCTGCAGAAGAAAGCTAACAAGGAAAAAGCTCCGCTTAATGCTCTGAATGACAAAATAGCTTTACTTTCAAAAGAACTCAATGCTTTGACTGGTTCTGATAAAAAACAATCTGCAGCATCTGATGAACTGAATTCATCAATGGTGAATGTCAGAAAAACATACAAAAGTATTCAGAAGCTTAAAAAGTCGGTAAAGAAGTTGCTGGAAGATCAGAAAAATCTTAAAAGTACTATTGTCGGAATTTCGACGAAAGAATTTGTAATTGGGCCTTCTGGTCCGGTATCAACTCTTATTGAGGCAGAAAAGCTGTTTGCCGAAATGAATGACTCTGAGTCTAGACTGAACAATATTCTGGAGTTACAGAATAAGTTGGCAGATGTTAGCAAGAGCATCCTGGCGAATGAGAAGGACCTGGCTGTGTTGTTTGATGATATGTACAAATATCGTAAAGTAGCAGAAGATGCTGCTGAAGCTTCCCTTAAGGCCGGAACGGATAAGGTTGCAATGCTTAAACAGAAAGCAAAGGAAAAAGCTGAACGAATTGCCAGGGAGCAAGCGGAGGCAGAGAAGAAAGCTGCTAGGGAAGCAGAAGAGAAAAGGCTTGCAGAACTGGAACTTGAAAAGGCTAAAGCTGACGCAAAGGCTGAACTTGATGGTTTGGAAAAGAAAGCAGAAGAATCTACAGATGTAGAGACCTCTCAAGCTCCTAAGGTAGAAGTAACTGCTCCAGCGGATCTGGCCGATGATAAAACGGCCGTTTCTGAAGATGAGAGTAAAAGCAGTAAGTCGTGGCTTTTGTATGTGATAATTGCTGCAGCGGCAATAGCCGGTGCTCTGTTCATTAAATCTAAGAAAAATAAATAAGGGAATCACTATGAAATATTTTCTAACAATGATTAAATCATCAGTGCTTTTATCGCTAATATTTATTACAGGGTGCGGCTATCATGCAGGATCAATCGCAAACCCGCATATAAAGACTATTGCGATTGCCCCTGTTCAAAATAATACTATGGAGCCACTTGCTTCTACATATCTGAGAAAAATGCTGGCCG
>JAUVCU010000327.1 GCA_030590715.1 Lentisphaeria bacterium | reverse complement strand
ATGGGAAAAGAGCCTAAGCAGCTGTTCGAAATTACAGGAGAAACAATACTTGGCAAACTGGGAGGATTTCCTGAAGAAGACGAACACTGTGCTTTTCTTGCTGCCGAAACGTTACATAAAGCGGCAAATGAATTTATGATTGAACGAACCAAGAAATACGTTTAATAATGAAATCCGTGCCCTCATGAGGCGGCTCTATCTTGAACAATTGAATATTTTCGATTGAATATTGAAAATTGAAGGAAATCTTACAATTGCAGATTGACGATTGCAGATTGCAGATTGAAGGAATTCTATCGATAATAATAAAAGATAGAACATAGTGATTCCACAAATAGTCAATATTCAATGGATAAACGTACCGATTCAACAAATATTCAATCTTCAATAATCAATATTCAATAAGGTTCCGGTTTACCCGGATCAGGAGCTATTACCATGATTATAAGTATTGCAAGCGGAAAAGGCGGAACCGGCAAAACAACTGTTGCTACCAATCTTGCCCTGTCAATCGGTCATGATGTTCAACTGCTCGACTGTGATGTTGAAGAACCGAACGCCCATCTTTTTATTAATCCTGTTGTTGAAGAAACAGAAACAATTTTCCTTCCTGTCCCGGAAGTTGATGACAACAAGTGTACATATTGCGGAAAATGCGGCGATATATGCCAGTTTAAAGCGATTGTAGTGGTAGGTGAAACCGTGCTGGTCTTTGAGGAACTCTGTCACAGTTGCGGTGGATGTATGGAAGTCTGCCCCGAAGATGCTATAACGGAAAAGGGCAGGGAACTGGGCATTATTCAGAAAGGGCACAGGAACTCAATAGAATTCATTCATGGAAAGCTGAGGGTTGGCGAAGCGATGTCTCCGCCTTTGATAGATAAGGTTCGTTCTTTCACCAGCTCTGATAAACTTACTATTATTGATGCTCCGCCCGGGACATCGTGTCCGGTAATCATGTCGATGAAAAATGCGGACTTTATTCTTCTTGTTACCGAACCGACTCCATTCGGGCTTCATGATTTGAAACTGGCAGTTGGTGCAGTAAAAATGCTCGATATTCCATGTGGACTGGTAATTAACCGTTCTGATCTTGGAGACAGTAAGGTTAAAGAATATGCAGAAAAGGAAAATCTGCCGGTTCTCATGGAAATACCTTTTGATAGAAAAATAGCAGAGGCATACTCAAGAGGAGACATGATAGTTGAAGTCATGCCTGAATTTAAAAGCAGGTTTTTAGAACTCTATCAGGCGATTAAAGATATTGTAGAGTAAAGAAGCAAGACTAATGGCTTTTTTACCCGGTGACTGATCCTTTCAGGCCGATTAAGTCAGCTACTTCCCGCATGCCCATAATCGTATCTGTTATTAGCTCTGCTATCTCTACTCCCAGCATTCCAGCACCGTTTTCAATAACAGACCTGTTTACACCGGCAGCAAATCTTTTGTCTTTCCATTTCTTTTTAACTGATTTAGCCTTCATATCAAGAACGCTTTTGGAAGGACGAACCAGAGCTGTGGTCACAACAAGTCCGGTAAGCTCATCAATTGCGTAAAGATATTTTTCCAGTTCAGTCAGAGGCTCAACATCCGTGCAGATTCCAAATCCATGACTTACTACAGCTCTTATGTATTCATCGGGCCAGTCATTTTCTTTTAGAATCTCTTCGGTCTTTTGGCAGTGCTGATCGGGATACTTTTCATAGTCAAGATCATGTATAAGACCTATAACCCCCCATTTTTCTTCGTCTTCGCCAAGTTTCCGGGCAATATAACGCATCACTCCTTCCACTGCCAGAGCATGCTTGATTAGACTTTCATTTTTATTGTATTCAGTTAGAAGTTTGTAAGCTTCCTCTCTGGACGGAACCTTTGTATTCATATGAGTGTCTCCTAAAAAAGCTATGAAGCTAAAAGGCTATGAACGTCGAACATCGAACGTCCAACGTCGAATTTTGAATAAGGCATTCTGCCAATTTATAAACCGGTAGAGCGAAGCGATTTCATCATTCGACGTTCAGCGTTTTAAGCAGCTTTGCTAAGATTACGCCGAGACAAGTCTTCATTTTATTGCTGCCTTTATCTCTTCTGCCTTCTGCCTACTGCCTTTGTGCCTTTCTGCTTTATTTGAAAACGTGATTTGAAATAACAATTCTCTGGATTTCCGAAGTGCCCTCGTAGATTGTAAAGACCCTTGCATCCCTGTAAAAACGTTCTACAGGGTATTCCTTGATGTATCCGTAACCCCCGTGGATCTGAAGGGCCGTTGCTGTTACCCTGTTGACCATTTCAGATGAAAAAAGTTTTGCCATTGATGCTTGGGCGGTATAGTTTTCCCCCCTGTCTTTCATCGCAGAAGCAGACAGCATCAATTGGCGGGCCGCCTCAATATCCACGGCCATATCGGCAACCATCCATCGCAGGCCTTGAAATCGGGAAATAGACTGGCCGAACTGTTCTCTTTCTTTGGCATACTGGACAGCAGCATCAAGAGCTGCCTGTGCTACACCTACCGACTGGGCCGAAATACCTATCCTGCCGCCGTCAAGACCAGTCATGGCAATTTTAAATCCCTCACCTTCTTCGCCCAGCATATCTTTTGCAGGGACACGGCAATCTTCAAAAAGAAGATCCACAGTATCCGAACCGCGAAGACCCATTTTATCTTCCAGGGGTCCTGCAGTGAAGCCGGGTGTCCCTTTTTTTACAAGAAAAGCACTTATTCCTTTGTGACGCTTGGTCTCATCAGTTTTTACAGTTACGATGACTACTCCTGCATTTTTACCAGTAGTAATGAAACGTTTGGTTCCGTTTAAAATATAGCTGTCGCCGTCACGAACTGCTTTTGTAGTCTGCCGCA